>CAYOWM010000008.1:0-2575 GCA_964407635.1 uncultured Flavobacteriaceae bacterium | reverse complement strand
TATTACACCATTATGCGATAAAATAGTGTAATACGCATCGTAAATAACAGGTTGGTTGGTTTCTGGATTTGTAGCAATTTGATTAGAATTTAACAAATTTTGCATTCCTTGTTCTGCATAAGTAGTTCCTAAAACAGTGTAACCTATTGCTGCATTGGTGTAGTTAAAAAATAACTGTTTAAATGTTGGTCGTTTAAAACCTCTACCAACCGAAGCACGAATTTGAATCGTCGGTTTAAGTCTATATAAAAAAGATAATTTAGGATTAAATTGATTGTTATATGCATCGTGTTTTTCTAATCTTGCACCAAGTACTACACTGTACTTTTTAGTTGTAATTTGATGCTGAACGTAAGCATAAATATTATTGGTTTGCTGTCTGCCATCACTAATTAATTTTGAAGTCTGCACACCTTCATTAATATAACCAACACCTAGTGTTGTTTTATTTATTTTATTGAATGCGTAATCGCTTTGCCATTCTATTTGTTGATAATCTTGTTTAAAATAACTATCGTTATATTTTTGATTAGTGTTTGTGTAAATTTCGTTATTTTCTGTTTGATAATTTGTTAGTTGATAACTTAATTTAGATTGTAATTTATCCGAAAAAGTATAATTTAATGTTGGTGAAATTTGCCAATCTGTAATAGAACCATTGCCTTTTATTGGTTTATTAAATTGTATAAAGTTATAGTTTTGATTTTCTTTAAAAAAGTAACTAGATATATTAAGTTTTGATTTTTTTGAGAATACAATATCCGTATTATTACTTATATTATAATTGTTATGAGGAGAAATTGTTTTATTGTAATAACTAGAACTATCGTAACCTTGATAGTTAGAATTTAAAGTATAACCATCTGTTTGATAATAATTTACAAAAAAACTACTTTGTATTTCCTTTCGGAATAAATCGATATTAGCAAATAAATTATGGGTTTCAAAGCTACTAGTTTTAATTCCTATTTTAGCTTTATTTGTATTTGCATCTTTGGTAATAATATTTATTACTCCAGCTAAAGCATCCGATCCGTAAAGAACAGAGGAAGGTCCTTTTACAATTTCAATTTGAGCAATATTTTCTGTAGGAATTCTGGATAAATCCAAAACACCATTTAAACGACCAACAATTGGTTTTCCGTTTACCATAATTAAGGTATAATCCGAATCCAATCCTTGCATTTGAATTCCAACACCTAAAGCATAGTGTTGTGTAGATAAACCTGCGTTTTCGGTTAAAATATCTTGTAAGTTAATAGATGCCATTCGATTTATATCGCTTTCCTTTATCAGTTGTACAGGAACCGTAACATTACGTAATTGTTTTTTTGTTTTTGTAGCAGTGATTACAACTTCATCTAATACAATAGTATCTTTTTTAATATTTTGAGCGTGTAAAAAACCAAAGTGAAAAAAGAAACACAAAACAAATAAAAATTTCATTTATAAATAATTTTAAAATACACTACAAAAGTATCGCTATAATACATTTTAAAATATCGTTATAAGTTTAATAAGTTGCTTTTAAAATTTTTTAGTATGTTTGCAATATAAATAAGCTAAATTACAAGTAATTACAAACAATAATTAATATATGAAATTAAAAAATAACGATAAAAGTTTTGTAAAAGACACCTGTATAGAAAACGATTTTCATATTGTTAGATTATTTAATGCTACAAACAATAAACAATCTTATATCAAAGAAATTAGCAACAATTACATTCAGTTATTTTTTGGTTTACAAGGTAATGCAAAACTTATTTTTAATAATGGCAGATATACGTTAGATATTCAAAAAAACAAATCGTTGGTTTTGTTTAATCCACAACAAAACCTTCCGATAAATATCGAGACTGAACCAAAAGCAAAAGCTCTGATTATTTTAATTACTATTAAAAAATTCCATTCGTTCTTTTCGGAATTTGCAAAATTTATTACTTTTTTAAATACTGAAAATTTAGAAAAAAAATATTATTCTGCAAAAGATTTAGTACCTAACGAAGAAATTGTAATAAATCAAATATTTAATAATAAATTACACGAATCTTTAGAAAAACTGTATTTAAAAGGTAAAATATTTGAGTTACTAAGTTTGTATTTTAATTTTAATGAAAATCAAGATGCAGAAAAATGTCCGTTTTTAGAAGATGAAGAAAACGTATTAAAAATAAAAAAGGCAAAAGAAATTATTACCCAAAGAATGGCAAACCCTCCAAGCTTAAATGAATTAGCAAAAGAAATAGGTTTGTCGTTAAAAAAATTAAAAGAAGGCTTTAAACAAATTTACGGAGAAACGGTTTTTACATTTCTTATTGATTATAAATTAGATTATGCACGAAAACTTTTAAAAACTAAAAAACACAACGTTTCGGAAGTTGCTTATATGATTGGTTATAGTACTTCTAGCCATTTTATAGCAGCATTTAAAAAGAAATTTGGCACTACACCAAAAAAGTTTTTAGGTAAAATTTAACCCAAAAAATTCATAGGTTTTCGTTATGAAAAGTCAAAACACCAATAAAATTGGGAAGCACAGGAATTTTTTAGTGAAATAAACCTAACGAAGTGG
>CAYOWM010000007.1:0-15898 GCA_964407635.1 uncultured Flavobacteriaceae bacterium | reverse complement strand
AGTTAAAGGTTGACTAACAAAAGATTGAAATCCTGTACATCCTTTATAATCTAAATTGCTAGAGTTATTTGCTAATTGTGCCCAAATTTGCCATGTAGATCCATCCCACCATTCTAGATAAATATTATCTCCTACTCGTCTATATACATAATCAAAAGAAACCTGCAATTGTGCTTCACCTCCTGATACAGCAGCTGCTAAATTTATTTGTGGCGATTCCGCAGAAATATCATCAAATTGAGATCCTGAACCTGCTAAATCATCATCCCAACTAAAATTTGAAGTTGCGGTAGGATCACTAGCAAAACCAGATGCTGTATAAGTTCCTGTAATAGTCCAAGAAGCATTTGGCCAGTTTGCTGGTTGGTTAATAATTTGTGCTTTTATAGTAAAATTTGTTATTAATAAACTTACTACAAAACTGATTAAAAGTAATTTACGTTTCATAAAAGTATGCATAAATTGTGTTAGTAATATCTAATTTAAGGGGTTAAATATATCACTATTTTTTAGAATATCAAAATTTATTTTTTTAACCCTTTTATTTATAACAATATAAAGTAATAAAACCCTACTTATTTTTTTTCAAAATTTTCAATAATAGCTTGGCTTACTCCCATATTTGAAAAGCCACCATCGTGAAATAAATTTTGTAAGGTAACTTTTTTAGTCAAATCTGAAAATAGGCTAATTGTGTAATCTGCACATTCTAAAGCTGTGGCGTTTCCTAAAGGAGACATTTTATCTGCATAGTTAAAAAAACCATCAAAGCCTTTAACACCAGAACCTGCCGTAGTTCGAGTTGGTGATTGGGAAATGGTATTTACACGTACTTTCTTTTCCACTCCAAAAAAATAGCCAAAACTACGAGCAATAGACTCTAAATAGGCTTTATTATCTGCCATATCATTATAATCAGGAAAAACTCGTTGTGCAGCCATATAGGTTAACGCTACAATACTTCCCCATTCGTTCATAGCGTCGTTATTATACAAAACATGCATTACTTTATGGAAAGATAATGCCGATACATCCCAACCTTTTTCGGTATATTTATAGTTTTGTTTTGTATATGGAATTCCTTTACGGACATTTACAGACATTCCGATAGAGTGCAGTACAAAGTCTAATTTTCCGCCTAGTATTTCTACAGATTTAGACACTAAATTTTCTATATCCTCTAAAGAAGTTGCGTCTGCTGGTATAATTTGGGAGTTTGTTTTTTTTGCTAATTCGTTTATTGCTCCCATTCGCATAGCAACAGGTGCGTTTGTCAAAACAAAAGTTGCTCCTTCTTCATGTGCTCGTTCTGCAACTTTCCAAGCGATAGAATTTTGGTCTAATGCTCCGAAAATAATTCCTCTTTTACCTTTTAATAAATTATACATAATTGCTGTTTATTTATCTAGTGATTTTAAATAATTTAATTTTTTAATCCAAATTGCAACATCGGCTTGGTATTTTTCAATATTTTTATACACGCTTTTTACCATAGGATTATCTTTAGACGTATTTTTAAAGAAGCCTAAATTATTTTCTAAAATTTTAATTTCGCGATTAATTTCGTCTATTTTTTTACGAATAAAGGTTGCTTCATTATCAATTTTTCGATAGTTTTTTTCTGCCAAGAAAGTATCTATATTATTTTTAAAACGATACATAATAGCTTCATTTTTATCTAAATCTAAACGTGTAAATAGCTTGTCGATTACTTTATTAAATTTAGATTCAATAAAACGCATTTTACTAGGCACTTGCCCTAATTCTTTCCATTCTTTAATGTAGGTTTTTATTTTTTCAAGTGCTACAACCTCAACATCTTTTATTTCTGTTTTTAGATTTTCTAAATATTCTTTTTTCTTATTAAAAACGGCTACTAATTCTTTATTTTCTTCATCTTGAACAGCGTGTAATCTATCAAAGAAATGGTTACAAGCACCTCTAAATTCATTCCAAAGTTTATCGGAATATTTACGAGGTATGTGACCTATTTTTTTCCAATCTGCTTGAATTTTTTTAAATACTTCGGTTGTTTCTTTAAAATCTTCGGAATTTTTTAATTCGTTTGCTTTTTCTACTAAAGCACGTTTTTTTTCTAAATTAACTTGGTGTTCGTTTTTAACTTCTTTATAAAATTGATTTTTAATTTGGTTAAAATTACGAGTTGCTTCTCGGAAAGACTCCCATAATTCATCTGCTTTATCTTTAGTTACTTTGCCAATTTTAAAAAATTCTTCTCTAAATTTTTCTAGTTCTCCAATTTTTTCTTGCCATTCTTTATGCGAAGCGATAGTATCGGTAGCTAAATTGTTTATTTTTTGAATTACCGCTTCTTTTTTAGGAATATTAGCTTCATATGTTTTTTCTAATTCGCTTAAAATTTCTCTACGTTTATCGTGAATAATTTTGGTAGCGTTACTAAATCTTGCCCAAACTTCTTCGCTAAATTCTCTTGATACTGGTCCGATTTCTTCTTTCCAAATTCGGTGCATAATTTGCAATTCTTTAAAGGCTTTGTTTACATCTGGATCTTTTGCTAGTTCTTCGGCTCTATCTGCTAGTTTTGTTTTCTTTTCTAAATTATGTTTAAAATCTAGGTTTCTAAAATCGGAATTCAAGTGTAAAAAATCATATACTTTTTGTTCGTAAAAGCGAAAAGTTTGCCAAACATCTTCGTTTTTATCAAATGGTACTTGCCCTATTGATCGCCATTTATCTTGAATTGCTTTTAACTCTGGATAAATTTTAGCAGATTCTACATTAGTAAGTAAGCCTTTTAATTCTTCAATTATTTCTAATTTCTTTTTATAGTTTTCTTTACGTTGTTGTTCTTTTTGGTTGTAATATTCTTGTACTTTATTACGATAGTTACCTATTGCATCAAACATTTTTTTACGTAAAGGAAAATCAAAATGAAAATCAATTTCATTACCACCTTCTGCTAAAAATGCTTGTTTTTTTTCTGCAACAAGTGCTTTAAATTTTTTATTAAACGTGTCCTTAATTTCGGAAACTTGCTCTTTTATTTTATGTATTGGTTCCGAGTTTATCATACTTGTGAGTTTTTCAACAAGTTCTTCCATGGTTAGTTTTGAATATTCTACTTTTTCGGATTCTACTACAGCTGTTTCATTTTTCGTATCCGTAACTACACTTTCATTGGAAGGTGTTTCAGTTGCTTCTACATTTTTTTCAGTTGTGTTTTCTTGATTTTCTAACATCATTTTTATGAGTTTAAGGTGTCTTTATTTTTAATAAAATAATTATAATGGTGCAAGATAAGAATAGCAATTAAATTGACAAAGAGAAAAATTTAGTTTGTTTTTGTAGTTACATATACTAAACCAATTGTAAAAAACAAATAAATTAAAGATATTGTCATCCCAAAAAAATACAAAATTAAACTTGTTTGTAAAATATATGTCAACGGAAAAATTGTTAATCCTAAACTAAATTTTGCGGTAGATATAAACTCTTTCTGTTTAATTTTAGATTTTAAAAAGTACCAAACCACAAAAGGAAGGATACTATTTAATTGCAATAAGTAATAAAAAATAGTATGCTTTTTTCTTTTTTTAGGAATTGTTTCGGATGTATCGTAAAAACCTTGTTCCAGTTTTTTATTGGTGATTTTTGGTTGCAAATAAGCTGCTTTAGGTATTCGTTTTTCTTCTTTAGTATCGGCAATATGTACGGTTATTTCCTTTAACGAATTAGATACTTTTTCTATTAGATTTCCTATGGATTCTCTACGATTATTTGCATTAAAATAAGCACTTGCTAAAATTGGTTTTCCGTAAATAATATGTACTTTTTCTGCATACGAAATGGTATCTGTAAAATTTAATCCTATCGGAATAATGTACAATTCCTTATTAGTATTTTGTTCTAAAAAATTAAATGCTATGGTAGTAAAACCGCTTCGCAAAGAACGAATTTGACGTTTTATACTATGGCTTCCTTCTGGAAAGATAAGTATGCATTCGGTATTAGAAAGCAAATCTATACATTTTTCAAAAACGGCAATATTTAATTTTTTAGAATTTACACCATCGCGAACTCTGTAAATTGCCATTGCATGAATAGCGTTTAACAATTTTGCTGCAATTTTATTTTTAAAAGCACTTGCTCTGGCTAAAAAATACAGTACTCTAGTATTATGTGTCGCTATTAAAATGGGATCCATCATTGCATTTTGATGATTTGCTACAAATAAAATAGGTTTATCTTTAGGTATATTTTCCAAACCACTTACCTCAATTTTTTTATAAAAAAGGTGTAAGCCTATCTTTACATACGAATGTACTAGTTTGTATAAAATGAGATTAAAAAAGGCTTTCATATACTTACTTTGCTATAAAAAAATTAAAAATTGCTTTTTTATAGTTCCAAAAATAAGCTAGAACTAATCCGGAAAATATATCCCAAATCCCCCAAAAAGCAACAATTAATGCCATTCCTCCAAGACCTTGAAAAAACAAAAACACTAACATTAATCCTAATCCTGTATTTTGAATACCTGTTTCAATACTTAATGTTTTTTGGTCTGCATAAGATAAATTACTGTATTTTGCTACTAAAAATCCTACAATGTATAACATTCCGTTCAGTAAAAAAACGATATAAAAGACATGATGAATATGTGCAGTAAACACATCTAAATTATTATAAAATGCCACCGAAATAAAAGCAAAAAATATAAGAACAGATATAGGTTTTAATAGCTTTGCCAATTTAATTGCAAAATTTGGTTTTTTGTGTCGCAAATACATTCCTAAGAACAAAGGTATTCCTAATATTAAAGAAACAATTTTTGTTACTTCTAACGGGTTTATATGTATGGTTTTAAGTATTAAACGTGTTGGTTCGTAAATACTTGCCCAAATTGCCAAATTAATAGGAGTCATAAATAAAGACATAACCGTTGCAAAAGCAGTCAAACTAATTGAAAGTGCTACATTTCCGTTAGCAATTTTACTCATAAAATTAGATACATTTCCACCAGGACAGGCTGCAATCATAAACATACCTAAAGCAATGCTTGGTTGAGGTTTTAACAAATAAACAAACAGTAAAGTAACAAACGGTACAGCTAAAAACTGTAAAAAAACACCTATAAGTAACAATTTTGGATGTTTAAATAAACGTTTAAAGTCTGTTATTGTAATATCTAAAGCTACACCAAACATAATAATAGCAAGTGTTATATTGACCAACCACAACGAGTTGCTATCAAAATGTATTTGTAATTGATCTACTTTATCCATAATAGTTTTGTTTTTTTAAAATTGAATTTCGCAATTTTAAAAATTAAAGTTTAGTTTTGTATAAATTTTCGTAAATATAAATGAATTTTTCAGGAATTAAATCTAAAATCGTTGCAAAAAAAATTACTTCTCTTTTAAAAGAGCAAAGTAAAAGAACTTCCTTACAAATAGAATCTGCTATTAAAACCGTTGGTATCATCGTAAACGAAGGCTCTAATTTTAATTTTGATGCCTTAAAAAAATTACAAAAAGAAATTGGTACAGGCAGTAATAATTTTCATGTTTTAACTTATAAAAGCGAAAATGAAAATTCAAATGAATTTAGAGGTGTCTTTTTTTACGAAAAGGATATTACTTGGAATGGCAAAATAAAATCTAAGGATATCTCTGATTTTTTAGATACTGAATTTGATATGTTAATTGATTATACAAATTCTGAAAATATCTATCAAATTTATTTGGTAAGCAAGTCAAAAGCTAAATTTAAAGTTGGTTATGCTACAAAAAATGAGGATTTATATAATTTGATTTTAGCAGTTCCTTTTGAGGATGTATCTGCTTTTCATAAAGAGTTAATTAAATATTTAAAGATTTTAAAAAAACTATAAATAGTATTTAAAAATAAAAACCATGCAAGAACTTATAGGAACTGGTGTAGCACTAGTAACTCCGTTTACAAACGAAGGAAAAGTAGATTTTATAGCTTTAGAGAAATTAGTGAATTTTCAAATTGAAAATGGTGTTAATTACTTGGTTATTTTAGGTACAACTGGCGAACCTGCAACCTTATCAAAAACCGAAAAAGAACAAGTTATCCAAACTATTGTAAAAACAAATAACAAACGTTTGCCTTTAGTTTTAGGCATTGGCGGAAATAACACGCAAGAAATTATAAACGAATTCAAAACACGTAATTTAAGCAATTTTACAGCAATTCTTTCGGTATCTCCTTACTACAACAAACCAACACAAGAAGGTATTTACCAACACTTTAAAGCAATTGCAAATGCTACTAACAAAGCAATTATACTATATAATGTTCCACATAGAACAGGTAAAAATGTAGAACCAAAAACGATTATCAGACTTGCAAACGATTGCAAAAATATTGTTGCAGTTAAGGATGCTGCTGGAGATATAAACCAAACCTTTGAACTACTAAGAAACAAACCAAGCGATTTTTTAATTATTTCTGGCGAGGATGGTTTAGGATTAACTTCTATTTTAGCTGGAGGCTCGGGAATTATTAGTGTTATCGGACAAGCAATGCCAAATGAGTTTACAAAAATGGTACATTTAGGACTTCAAAACAAAGCAAAAGAAGCCTATGCCATTCAGTTTGAGTTAGCAGAACTTACCAATCTTATTTTTAAAGAAGGAAATCCTGCAGGTGTAAAATGCATTTTGAAGCATAAAAACATTATGGAAACAAATGTACGATTACCGTTACTTAAAGCTTCGGAAAATTTACAAAACGAAATACTATCTAAATTGTAAAAAAATTACAATTTAGATATTTCGTTAGATAATTCGTTTATATCCTTTTCGGAAACAGGAAAATATTCTTTCAATTTCTTTCCAGTTTCTAAAATCCCTTTGGTTAAACCAACTGCGTAATTTTGCTTTTTAAATTCATTCAAAACAGTGTTTTTTATAGAATTCCAAAAATCATTTGGCACTTTAGCATCTATACCAAAATCACCAAGTATAGCAAATTTTTTATGGTGAACTGCCAAATAAAATAAAACGCCATTTTTTTCTTTGGTTTCATCCATTTTAAGAAAATAAAACACTTCTTTAGCACGTTCTAAAACATCTTTGTGTACTTCTTTTTCTAAATGCACACGAATTTCACCAGAAGTATGGCTTTCAGCAATACGAATTGCTTCGACAATTTTAGCCTCTTGCTCTGTGGTTAAAAAACTTTCTACCTCAGTCATTTATTTAGTATTGTACTAATTAAAATTGAATTTTTGGTGCTTTACTAGAACCTGCATCGGCTTTAAAATATCCCATTTCATTAAATTTAAACCATCCTGCAAATAAATTATTAGGAAAAGTTTTAATAAATTTATTGTAGCCTTTTACTTGATCGTTAAATCGATCGCGTTCTACTTTAATGCGATTTTCTGTTCCTTCTAATTGCGATTGCAATTCTAAGAAATTTTGATTTGCTTTTAAATCAGGGTATTTTTCTACCGAAACTAATAAACGACTCAAAGCTCCGCTAAGACCTTGCTGTGCTTGTTGGAATTTAGCCATTTGTTCTGGTGTAATATTACTTGGATCAATTTTAGTTTGTGTTGCAGAAGCTCTTGCTTTTATTACTGCTTCTAAAGTTCCTTTTTCATGTTCTGCATATCCTTTAACGGTTGCTACTAAATTAGGTATTAAATCTGCTCTACGTTGGTAAGCACTTTCTACTTTAGACCATTGTCCTACAGCATCTTCTTTTTTATTTACTGCAGTATTGTAAAATCCTTTGCCTGAGCTAAAAAGCCAAAATGCAATTAGTCCTAAAACGATTAGTGGTATTAGCCATTTTTTCATAATTTTCTCTTTTTTAGTTAGTTATAATTCTTCTTTAAATTTAATTAGTTCTTGTTTAATTTTTTCTAAACTTGCAATAATTGCATGATTATCTTGCACTTGCTGTGGTTTTTCTTTTAATTTTTTCTTTGCTCCTTCTAAAGTAAAGCCTTTTTCTTTTACCAAATGATAAATCATTTGCAAGTTTTTTATATCGTCTTGTCTAAATAAACGGTTTCCTTTTTTATTCTTTTTAGGTTTTATAATGTCAAATTCTCCTTCCCAAAACCTTATTAAAGAAGCGTTTACACCAAATGCTTTGGCTACTTCGCCAATTTTATAATACTGTTTGTCTTTTAAATCTACGTGCATTTTATTTTGGTATTAAACAATTTATTCCTTTATAGAAAAACTTCCATCGTTCAAAAATATAAAATTATTTTTAGGAAAATCACTTAAAGTTAATTTTTTTATTTCTTTAAATGCATTATTGTTTGTGTCTAAATACGGATACACACCATCTCGTTGCTTTGCAGAAATGATTTTTCCTTTTAAAAATTCGCCTTTTTTATTTAATTGTAAAGATAAAATTGGTGCAAAACCTTTAATTCCTGTTAAATTAAACCGCTCATAGGTACAAAAATTACCTAAACTATACGCTATAAATCGGTTTTTATAGACTTCTATTGCTCTAGAAACGTGTGGTCCTTGACCAACTACAATATCTGCTCCTGCATCGATAACAGCATGTGCAAATTTATAAACATTACCTCGGTTTTCACCGTAAAACATTTCGGTTTTTCTGGTTACGTGTGTGTGTTTAGAACCTTCTGCTCCTCCGTGAAAGGAAACAATTACGATATCGCATTGTTTTACTAAATTGGCAACAATTTCTTTTGCTTTTGCAATATTGTGAATTTTTATACAATCTCTATTTGGAGCAAAAGCTGCAAAGCCATATTTTATCCCATCTTTTTCAAAAATAGCAAAAGGATTTCCGTAAACTCCAGCATGAGCAATACCATTTTCGTCTAAAGTCTTTTTAGTATTTGTAATACCTATTTTACCAAAATCACCTATATGATTATTTGCAATACTCATCACATCAAAACCTGCAATTTGTAAGTATTTTGCCAATTTTGTTGGCGATCTAAACGAATAACACTTAGATGGATCTTTACAGTGCTTTGCATTTTTACCTGTATCACTTAATGTTCCTTCTAAATTTCCAAAAAGCACATCTGCTTTAGTAAAAACAGGGTTTACTTTTTCAAAAGGATTGACGCCATCTTTTGGTAAATACGAAGCATTCGGAAAAGTTGTTCCCATCATAATATCACCAACTGCCATAAAAGTAATGGTATCTTTTACTTGTGCTTGTATGTTTACAAAACCAAATAATATAAAAAGTAGAATAGTTGTTATTTTTTTCATCAATTTTTTTTAATAAATATGTTCAATTAATCAAACGATTGTCCTTCTTGCATAGAAGCTTCTTGCATTTTTTTGAATTCCTCTGGTGTTAAATTGCCGTAATAATAACCAATGGGATTTACAACATGACCGTTATAATGTACTTCGTAGTGCAAATGCGATGCCACAGATCGACCTGTATTACCAACGTAACCTATTAAATCGCCTCGCTTTACCTTTTTTCCTTTATGTGTTGCCAAACGACTCATATGTGCATAACGTGTTTGGTATCCATATCCGTGATTAATATACACTACATTTCCGTAAGTGGCACTTCGTTCTGCTCGTACAACCACACCGTTACCAGAAGCATAAATTGGCGTACCTTTTTTTGCAGAAAAATCCATGCCTTCGTGCATTTTTCGTATTTTTAAAATCGGATGCATTCGCATACCATAACCAGAAGCCATCCGTAATAAATTTTCCTTTTTTACTGGCATAATTGCAGGAATAGAAGCTAACATTTCTTCTTTATTTTTCGCTAAAGTTACTATTTCGTCTAAAGATTTAGATTGTATAGCCAATTGCTTAGACAAAACATCCATTTTTTTGGTTATATCAATAATCATTTCCGAATTTTCATAACCTTCTAAAACTTTATAGCGATTTACTCCTCCAAAACCTGCTTTTCGTTGTTCCATCGGAATAGGATTTGCTTCAAAATACCTGCGATACACATTGTTATCACGCTGTGCAACATCATCTAAAATGTGCTGTTGTTCTTGTAAACGCTTATCTAAATAACTAAATTGAATTTTTAAATTTTCGTTTTCGCGCTTTAAGGCTTTTTCTTTTGGAGATTCAAAAATTTGTCCAAATACCATCCATCCAATAAAAGCAGTTAACAAAATACTAATAACAAAAAAGATACTTTTTTTTATTTTATCCGACGTTTTTACTTCTACCCTTTTATAGGAAAGTGTATTTGGATCATAAAAATATTTTTCTTTAGCCATATTGTTAAAATAGATTACTTTTGCATAAATTTACTATGTTTTTTGATATATCTGTCAAAAAAAATTCAAGCAAAGTTACAAAATGTTTTTTAAACACTATTTTTGTACGCAAATTTTAAATAAAAATTAACAAATTATAAGCGTTTTACACGATGAATGCAAAAGAAATAAGACAGCAATTTTTAGACTATTTTAACGATAAACAACACAAAATTGTACCATCAGCACCTATGGTTCTTAAAAACGATCCAACTTTAATGTTTACCAATGCTGGTATGGTACCGTTTAAAGAATATTTTTTAGGGCAAAAAAAAGCCGAAATAAAACGTATTGCAGATACACAAAAATGCTTACGTGTTTCTGGTAAACACAACGATTTAGAGGAAGTTGGTAAAGACACTTACCACCATACTATGTTTGAAATGCTTGGAAACTGGAGTTTTGGAGATTATTTTAAAAAAGACGCTATTGCTTGGGCTTGGGAACTACTAACCGAAGTATATAAAATTGATAAAAACAAAATTTATGTTACTGTTTTTGAAGGCGATGCTTCTGAAAATTTAGATTTTGACCAAGAAGCCTACGATTTTTGGAAAGAACATATTAGCGAAGACCGAATTCTAAACGGAAATAAAAAAGATAATTTTTGGGAAATGGGTGCTCAAGGACCTTGTGGACCATGTTCGGAAATTCATGTAGATATCCGTTCGGAAGCAGAAAAAGCAAAAATAGATGGCAAAACTTTAGTAAACCAAGATCATCCGCAAGTTATTGAAATATGGAATCTTGTGTTTATGCAATACAACCGTAAAGCAGATGGTTCGCTAGAAAATTTACCTGCAAAACACGTCGATACAGGAATGGGATTTGAACGTTTATGTATGGTAATTCAAGATAAAAAATCTAATTATGATACCGATGTTTTCATACCAATTATTCGCGAAATAGAAACCATTACACACGCAAAGTACGAAAACAAAAAACTATCTAAAGACGAACAAGAAAATACAAACATTGCCATCAGAGTAATTGCCGATCATATTCGAGCTGTTTCGTTTGCAATTGCCGATGGTCAACTACCATCAAATAACGGTGCAGGCTACGTAATTAGACGAATTTTACGTAGAGCTATTCGGTATGGCTATTCGTTTTTAAATCAAAAAGAACCGTTTATGTATCGGTTGGTTACCAATTTAGTAAAACAAATGGGAAATGCGTTTCCTGAAATCGCTACACAAAAACAGCTGATAACTAATGTAATTAAAGAAGAAGAAAATTCCTTTTTAAGAACTTTAGAACAAGGTTTGATACTACTAAATTCCATCATAAAAAGCACAAACGGAACAGAAGTGTCTGGAAAAAAAGCATTTGAATTATACGATACTTTTGGCTTTCCAATTGATTTAACAGCTTTAATTTTATCCGAAAAAGGATTCACTTTAGATGAAAAAACCTTTAAAGAAGAATTAGAAAAACAAAAAAACCGCTCTAGAGAAGCATCTAAAGTAGAAACCGACGATTGGGTTATTCTTTACGAGGATGAGGAACAAGAATTTGTAGGATACGACACACTTAAAGTTCCTGTGAAAATTACACGATACCGAAAAGTAAAAACCAAAAAAGATGGCGAATTATACCAATTGGTATTTAATTTAACACCTTTTTATCCAGAAGGTGGTGGACAAGTTGGTGATAAAGGGTATTTAGAAGTTCCTAACGGAAATGTAATTTATATTTTAGATACCAAAAAAGAGAACAATCTAATTATTCATTTTGCTAAAAACCTACCTAAAAATATAAACGATACTTTTGTTGCTACCGTAGATGAAAAACAGCGTTATCGAACGGCTTGTAACCACACTGCAACACATCTTTTACACCAAGGTTTACGCAAAATATTAGGTACGCATGTAGAACAAAAAGGCTCGGCTGTACACAGTAAATATTTGCGATTTGATTTTTCGCATTTTGCAAAATTAACTACAAAAGAATTACAAGAAGTAGAGGATTTTGTAAACGCTCGTATCCGTGGAAAATTAGACTTACACGAACATCGAAACATACCAATGCAAGAAGCATTAGACAAAGGTGCAATGGCGTTGTTTGGCGAAAAATATGGCGATGCCGTACGAATGATTGAATTTGGAAATTCTAAAGAACTCTGTGGCGGAACACACGTGCAAAACACAGGTGATTTGTGGCATTTTAAAATCGTTTCGGAAAGTGCAATTGCTGCTGGTGTTAGACGTATTGAAGCCATTACTTATGATGCTGTAAAAGATTATTACACAACACAAGATGCAAACTGTAAAAAAATAAAACAAACCCTTAAAAATCCTAGTGATATTTTAAAAGCAGTTACCAATCTAAATGCTGAAAATGTAACCCTTAAAAAACAAATTGAAGCATTAATGCGTGAAAAAGCCGCATTTTTAAAAACCGATTTAGAAAATAAAATAAAAACCATAAACGATATTCAGTTTTTAAGTGCTAAAATAGATTTAGATGCTGCTTCTATCAAAAATCTAATGTTTGATTTAGGTAAAAAATACGAAAATTTATTCTTTATTGCTGGTTCTAAAAATGGCGAAAAAGTATTGCTTACTTGCTATATTTCAAAAAAATTAGTTACCGAAAAAGGTTTAGACGCAGGTAAAGTTGTGAGAGAATTAGGTAAATTAATTCACGGTGGTGGTGGTGGACAAGCGTTCTTTGCAACCGCAGGAGGACGAAACCCACAAGGCTTAGAAATTGCCTTAGAAAAAGCAAAAGATTATTTAAAATAGAATAAAACGAATTTTTATTTTTATATTTACAAATTGAATTTATTTCAATAATAAAACTTTTAAAATTAAATAAATGAATTACGGAAAAGAGTTTAAAGATTTCGCAATAAAAAAACAAGGTATCAATAGTATGTACTTTGATAAAATTGTTAGCAATGTAACGCCTTATATTATTGAAGAACGCCAAATGAATATGACACAAATGGATGTTTTTTCTAGATTAATGATGGATAGAATCATTTTTTTAGGAACAGGAATTGACGATTATGTTGCAAATATCATCCAAGCACAACTATTATTTTTAGAAAGTGTTGATGCAAACAAAGATATCTCCATATACATAAATTCGCCTGGTGGTGGTGTATATGCTGGTTTAGGAATTTACGATACCATGCAATTTATCAAGCCAGAAATCAATACTATTTGTACAGGAATGGCAGCATCTATGGGTGCTGTGCTAATGTGTGCTGGTGAAAACGGAAAACGCTCTGCTTTACCACACTCTAGAATTATGATTCACCAACCATTAGGTGGTGCAAGTGGACAAGCAAGTGATATTGAAATTACAGCTCGTGAAATTTTAAAATTAAAACAAGAATTGTACGACATTATTGCAAAACATTCTGGACAATCCATAGAAAAAGTACACAACGATAGTGATAGAGATTATTGGATGACCGCTGAAGAAGCAAAAAAATACGGTATGATTGACGAAATATTAGTTAGAAATAAATAAAGCCCTTACCTTTTTTACTAACTAAAAATCTATATTATAATGACAAAAAAAGAAAAATTAGATTGTTCCTTTTGTGGCAGAAAAAAATCCGAAACCAACCTATTAATAGCTGGTTTAGATGCACATATTTGCGATAGCTGCATTGAACAAGCTCACAATATTGTTTTAGAAGAAGTTTCGGGTATAGAAAACCCAGAAAATTTATCGGCAGAATTAGTACTAAAAATTCCTAAAGAAATAAAAGAATTTTTAGATCAATATGTAATCGGACAAGACCAAACTAAAAAAGTTATGTCTGTTGCTGTATATAATCACTATAAAAGATTATTACAACCATCCTCTAAAAAGAAAGATGAAATAGAACTAGAGAAAAGTAATATTATAATGGTTGGCGAAACAGGAACAGGAAAAACATTAGTAGTAAAAACTATTGCCAGAATGTTAAACGTTCCGTTTGCAATTGTAGATGCTACGGTTTTAACCGAAGCTGGTTATGTTGGTGAAGATGTTGAAACCATTTTAACTAGATTACTACAAGCCGCAGATTACAACGTTGAAAAAGCAGAAAAAGGTATCGTTTTTATTGACGAAATTGATAAAATTGCTAGAAAATCTGCAAATCCATCTATAACTAGAGATGTGTCTGGCGAAGGGGTACAACAAGCTCTTTTAAAATTATTAGAAGGAACAGTAGTTAATGTGCCACCAAAAGGAGGACGAAAACATCCTGACCAAAAATTTATTCAAGTAAATACACAAAATATTTTATTTATCGCAGGTGGTGCTTTTGACGGAATTGAACGTGTAATTAGCAAACGCCTTAATATGCAAGCAGTTGGCTACAGTGCTTCTATTTCTGATGATAAAGTAGATACCGAAAATTTATTGCAATACGTAATTCCGAAAGACATAAAAGATTTTGGTTTAATACCCGAAATTATTGGTCGTTTACCTGTGTTGACCTATATGCAACCTTTAGATGCAAAAACTTTACGTTCGATATTAACTGACCCAAAAAACTCTTTAGTAAAGCAATACAAAAAATTGTTTGAAATGGATGGAATTACATTAACTTTTGACGAACAAGCCTTAATGTATGTTGTAAAACAAGCTATTGCATACAAATTAGGTGCAAGAGGTTTACGCTCGTTATGTGAAGCTATTTTAACCGATGCTATGTACGAATTACCAGGAACAAAAACCAAAAAATTACACGTTTCTAAAGAATATGTAATTAGTAAATTGACCAAAACCAAAATGAATAAACTTAAAGCGGTTTCGTAAATTATATTAACTACCTTAAATCCGTAAAAGTATGCTACTTCGCTCTTTCAGGCTCATCGCCACGCTGGCGCGATTGTATCGCATACACTCACTCATCTTAAACTTCATACTACAACTATATTATCAATCATACCGTTTTCTCTAGAGCAATCTACCACAGAACAATACTTATAATCTTCGGTTTTAACAAAGATAATAAAAAATTTGGTTTTGTTATTTTCCTGTAACGCTACGCGATACAATCGCGCAGAAGCTACTTTGGTTATTCGTGCGAGAGCTAAGGGTTAGTTATGAAATAGTATGTGAAACGGTTGAATGTACCAGTCACTACGAGTGTAACGAAGTAATCTTTTGAATCAAACCTAACAAACCCATCAAAAGATTGCCACTTCGCTCTTTCAGTCTCATCGTTAGTAATGGTTTGATCAACCTTAATTCACATCAAATTTATATTTAAGACCTCCTAAAAATTGAATACCTTGTACGTTAAAATTAGTGAATTTTTCGTAACCTGTACCTAACACATTATTAGCTTGTGCAAAAAAGGTCAAGCGTTTTTTAAAGCGATAGCCAAATTTAAAATTTAAATCTACAAAACTTTTTACAGTAATAATTTCCTCACCTGTATTCCAAGGACCAATAATATTGTCGATAAAATAATCTTTTCTATCGCCAAGCATAAAAAGATTAGCATTTGCATACCATTTTTTGGTGGTATAATTCGCAAAAAAACCAAGTTCTAAATTTGGTAAATTCCACGATTTTTCAAAAATATCGTTGTTATATGTGTTAAACCTTCCGTTACCACCTATTTGTAATTCTTTGGATATATCTAAAGTTAATTCGCCAAAAACAGATAAAGTATTC
>CAYOWM010000006.1:0-16806 GCA_964407635.1 uncultured Flavobacteriaceae bacterium | reverse complement strand
GATGTTTGGTTTAGTTTTGTCGCGACAGCAACAGAACAGCAAATTAAAATGTTAAATAAGGCAGGAACCTATACTGATTTAGTACATGAAGTACTATCTGGTGATTGTGCAACATTGGTAAGTGTAAATGTTTCCGATGCAGATACAAGTAATGTTTCTGGTTTAATAGTTGGCGATACTTATTATATTAGAGTTTTTGGTTATTCAGCTACCGCAGGTAGAGATACTACTTTTGATGTTTGTGTTGGTACACCACCACCACCACCTGCAAATAATGATTTTGCAAATGCTGAAATGTTAACAGTGCATGCAGCTTGTACCAATACTTTAGGTACAATAGTAAGTGCTACGGCTTCTGGTATGGCTGGAATTGACACTTCTTGTGGTAGTACAGATGGTACTGAGGTGGATGTATGGTATTCTTTTGTTGCTCCTATGGATGGAAATATTACTGTTTCTACTTCTGTTGGTACTGGTGCAAATTTAGATACGGTAATTGGTTTGTACTCTTACGATGGTACAACTTTAACTTCTTTAGGTTGTAATGATGATGATCTTGCAGGTATTGCAACAACCTCACCTTTTTCTGCAATTGGGATTACGGATGGTAGTTTAATTGGTGGTGATACTTATTATGTGCAAGTGCATGAATATAATGGTGATAATCAAGATGATTTTAATATTTGTGTAGTTGGTACGCCAGACCCTACTTGTGGTGATCCTTCTAATTTAAGTGCTGTTGTAGCAAATAGCTATGCTGATTTAGCTTGGGATGCAGGTGCTGATGGCGAAACCATGTGGGATTTTGAATTAGGACTTCCTGGTTTTACAGTAGATACTGGTGCAGCAGCATTAAGACTTGATGATCTTACTCAAAATCCTGTACAAATAGCAGGTTTTACACCAGGTACAGATTATGAATTTTATGTACGAGCAGTTTGTTCTGCTACTTTATCTAGTAACTGGGTTGGACCATTTGCATTTACTACTACAGCAGTAGTACCAACAAATGATTTATGTGCAGGTGCTACCGCTTTAACAGTTGGTACTTCTGTAAATGATAACCAAGTATTTGATTCTAACTCTATGGCAACAGACTCTGGAGAGGTAGCACCAAGTTGTGCTAATTATGCAGGTGGTGATGTATGGTATTCTGCAGTTGTTCCTGCTAGTGGTCGTATTTATTTTGAAACATTCTCAGGATTTGGAGGTGATGGCGGTTTAGCTGTGTACGCTGGTTCTTGTGGTGCTTTAACCGAAATTGCTTGTAGTGATGATGAAGGTCCAGGTTTATATGGTTTAATACAATTAGAAGGACAAACTCCTGGAGATACTTTATATGCTAGAGTTTGGGAGTATGAAGGTGATGCTACTATTAACTTTAATATTGTAGCATATAGCCCTACTTGTGATGTTCCTACTAATTTTGCAGCTACTACCACTACAACTACTGCAGATATTACTTGGGATGCAGGTACAGATGGTGAAACTATGTGGGATTTTGAATATGGTCCTACTGGATTTACACAAGGTACAGGTACTATGCAAACCGAAATAACTACAAATGCACCTAATGCATTAACAGGTCTTACACAATCTACTACTTACGATTTTTATGTACGTGCAGTATGTACTTCAGGTGTTAGTTCTAGTGATTGGGTTGGTCCAATGAGTTTTACTACTTTAACACCACCACCTTCAAATGATGATTGTGCAACACCAGATACTTTAGTGGTTTATGCTAGTGGTATGTCAGCAGGTAATGAAACTGCAGCAGACTCTACAGGAGCAACAGAAAGTGCACAAGGACAAACTTCGTGTGATTCCGCTGGTACTAATTTAGATATGTTTTACGAATTTACCGTTCCTGCTGGTGAAGATACTATTTATTTACTAACAGGAGGTCCAACAGGTACGGATATAGAATTTGTATTATTTGATACTTGTGGAGGAACAGAAATTGCTGGTACTTGTACGAATAATTTCCCTGCTACTAATGTACATGTTATTCCAGGATTAACAGGTGGTACAACCTACTTATTACAAGTATGGCACGATAGTTTTAATGCAGGTCAATTTACTATTGCTTTAGAATCTGCTCCGGCTTGTCCTACACCAACGGCAATGGAAATAATAGCAGGACCTGCTTTATCTTGGACTGCAGGTGATGCAGAGACCATGTGGGAAGTAGTTTACGATTTGGATCCGTATGCAATGCCAGCAAATGGTATAGCAGATGCTTCTGGTGAACCAGGTTATGCTTCTGTTTCAACAACTCCTACTTTAAGTTTATCAGGATTAACCCCTTCTACTGATTACCAAGTGTATTATAGAGCAATATGTGGCTCTGGTGATGTTAGTGATTGGGTTAGCTTTACTTTTACAGCACCACCTGTGAATGATTTAGCTACAAATGCTATTACAGTAGCTTGTGGTGATACAGTAACAGGTGATACTTCAAGTGCTACTGTAGATCCTCAAGGAGATTGTGGTTCCGTAGATAATGATGCACCAAATGTTTTCTATACATTTACAGGTGCAGGTACAGCAGAGGATGTAACATTAAGTTTATGTAATTCTGGTTATGATACTTCTATAGCTGTATTTACAGGAACTCCTGGAGCATTAGTTTGTTATGCAAACAATGATGATAGTTGTGGAACGCGATCAGAAGTAACCTTTACTTCAGATGGTACACAAACCTATTATATTATGATTGAAGGTTATGCTGCAGCTAGTGTTGGAGCTTACGAAATGGTAGTATCATGTGCTACTGCATGTACTCCTGTTGTTGCTAATCAAGATTGTGCTTCTGCTATGGCTTTAACACTTGGTGTTACTACTAGTTCGGATAATACATGTGCAACAGGTAATATTGATAACCCATCTTGTGATCCTTTTGGTGTAATTAAAGATGTATGGTTTACCGTAGATGCTACTTCTGATCAATTAGATATTACAACTGCTTTAGGTACTGCTACCGATGTTAATGTTGCAGTTTACGAAGGAACTTGTGGTGCTTTAACCGAAGTTGCAGGAGCTTGTGCAGATACTGCTGCTACGGCAAATGCACTTAATTTAACAGGTTTAACAGCTGGTAATACATACTATATTCAAGTTTGGAATGCAGGTGGTGCTGAAGAGGGTACTTTTGATATTACGGTAGTTGATCCTGTAGTTGCTACGGAAACTTTAGAATCTGTTGGATTTAGATATTTCCCTAATCCTGTTACAAATAATTTAAGATTACAAGCTAACGAAAATATTAAATCTGTTGCAGTATTTAATATGTTGGGTCAAGAAGTTATTTCTGCTAGACCTTCTGCGTTAGAAACTAGTTTAAATATGGCTAACTTAGCGTCAGGTACATACTTTGTGAAAGCACAAGTAGGTGATGCTGTTGGTACATTTAAAGTAGTTAAAAAATAATAAAGTAATTTTATTTTTTTAAAATAATTAAGACTCCGATTTATCGGAGTCTTTTTTTTGTAATATATTTGCGTAAAAATATGTTGCAGCTATTCTATTCTTTTATTATTCCTGTTTATAATCGTCCTGATGAAATCAAGGAGCTATTAGCTAGTTTTTTGGAGCAAAAAAGTAATATTCCTTTTGAAATTATACTTGTAGAAGACGGTTCTGATATATCGTGTAAATCTGTTGTAGAATCCTTTTCAAAACAATTAGATGTGCGCTATTATTTTAAAGAAAATTCCGGACCAGGATTGTCTAGAAATTACGGTATGCAAAAGGCAAAAGGTACTTATTTTATTATTTTAGATTCCGATGTATTGTTACCAAAAGATTATCTAAAAATTGTAAATGATAAATTAGTAACTGCTTATGTAGATGCTTTTGGTGGTGTGGATATGGCACATTGCTCGTTTACTGCGATTCAAAAAGCGATAAATTTTGCAATGACTTCGGTTTTGACAACTGGTGGTTTGCGTAATACAGCAGATAGTGCTGATTTTTTTCAATTGCGAAGTTTTAATATGGGAATTTCAAAAAAAGTTTTTGAGGCTACTACAGGTTTTTCTAAACAACGATTTGGTGAGGATATTGAGTTGTCGCATCGTATTAAAAAAATGGGATTTAGTTCTTGTTTGTTTTCAGATGCTATTGTTTATCATAAACGTAGAGCTAATTTTGAGCAATTTTTTAGCCAAACCTTTAATTTTGGCAGAGCAAGACCAATTTTAAATAAAATGTATAAAAATACGGCTAAAATAACGTATTGGTTTCCTTCTGTTTTTGTTTTTGGTTTATTCGTTTCGGTGCTTTTATCTTTTTATGGTATTTTATCTTTTTTAGCTGTTTATATTCTATACTTTTTGTTGGTATTTGTACTGGCTTCCGTTAAGGAAAAAAATATAAAAGTTGGTTTTTTAAGCATTGTAGCAGTATTCACACAATTTTTAGGTTATGGAATTGGTTTTTTTCGTTCGCAAGTGCGATTACACATACAGCATAAATCAATAAAAGAAACCTTTCCAAAGATGTTTTACTAAATTTAGAATTGTTATTTTTGCGTTTTAAATATAGAAAATGCAATACTATAACAATATATTAGAAACTATCGGAAATACACCTTTAGTAAAATTAAATAAAATCGTTAGCGAAGTTGATGCTTTGGTATTAGCAAAAGTAGAGACGTTTAATCCAGGAAATTCGGTTAAAGACCGAATGGCATTAAAAATGATTGAAGATGCCGAAAAAGATGGGCGTTTACAACCAAATGGAACAATTATCGAAGGAACTTCTGGTAATACAGGAATGGGTTTGGCAATTGCTGCTACTTTAAAAGGATACAAGTGTATTTTTGTAATGGCAGATAAGCAATCTAAAGAAAAAGTAGATATTTTACGAGCTGTTGGTGCAGAAGTAGTGGTTTGTCCTACGGCAGTTGAACCAGACGATCCTCGTTCGTATTATTCAGTTTCTAAGCGTTTGGCAGAAGAAACACCTAATGCTTGGTATGTAAACCAATATGATAATCCGTCGAATGCTGCTGCTCATTACGAAAGTACTGGTCCGGAAATTTGGAAACAAACCGAAGGTAAAATTACACATTTTGTGGTTGGTGTTGGTACAGGCGGAACAATTTCTGGTGTTGGGAAGTATTTAAAAGAAAAAAATCCGAATATTAAAATTTGGGGAATTGATACGTATGGTTCGGTTTTTAAAAAATACCACGAAACAGGAATTTTTGACGAAAAGGAAATTTACCCGTACGTTACCGAAGGTATTGGCGAAGATATTTTACCAAAAAATGTACATTTTGATGTAATTGATGGTTTTGAAAAAGTTACGGATAAAGATGCTGCAATCTATACTAAAAAATTAGCTGTTGATGAAGGAATTTTTGTAGGGAATTCTGCTGGAGCTGCAATTAAGGGTCTGCTACAAATAAAAGCGAATTTTAAAAAAGACGATGTAGTGGTAATTTTATTTCACGACCACGGAAGTAGGTATGTTGGAAAAATGTTTAACGACGATTGGATGAAAAAAATGGGATATATAGAATAATTTTATTTTATTATAACTTTTTGTTGATAAAATGGGTTAATTGAAATTTTTTATTTTTAAAATTTTATCATCAATTTAATTTATTAAAAACAGCATTGTAATGCTGTTTTTTTATTTAGTTTTTTATTTTTTTGTTGTTGTAGTATGTTTTTAAAGCAAAAATCGTTTAAAACGCTTAAAATTACGTATTTTTATTTTTCATTTTAAAAATTGCTACTTTTGATACGTGAAAATTTCTTGCATTATTTATGGAAGTATAAGTTGTTTGCTACTTTAAATTTGGTTTCTTTTTCTGGAAAATCTATTCAAATTTTACATTGTGGTATGCATAATTTTGATGCTGGTCCCGATTTTTTTAATGCAAAAATTAAAATTGAAGGTCAATTATGGGCAGGAAATGTAGAAATTCATATAAAGGCATCGGATTGGTATGTGCATAATCACGAAAACGATTCGGTTTATGATTCGGTTATTTTGCATGTAGTTTGGGATAATGATGTTTCTATTTTTAGAAAAGATAATTCTATTATCGAAACTTTAGTGCTGTCCGATTATGTAAATACAGCTGTTTTGCAAAATTATAAGCGTTTGTTTCAAGCTAATAATTTGTGGATTAATTGCGAAAGGCAATTAACTAATTTGGATTCCTTTTTGTTAGATACTTGGAAAGAAAAATTATATATACAACGTTTAGAACGGAAAACGACTGAAATAATAGCCTTATTAGAGCAATCTAACCATAATTGGGAAGCCGTTTTGTTTAAATTATTGGCTAAAAATTTTGGATTAAAAGTAAACGGAACTGCTTTTTTTAATATGGCAAACTCGTTTGATTTTTCGGTTTTTAGAAAATATTGGCATAAAAATATGTCTTTAGAAGCCTTGCTGTTTGGTCAAGCAGGTTTGTTGTTTGAGGATAAAGAATCCGTTTATTTTGAAAAATTACAGTACGAATATGCGTATCTAAAACACAAACATAATTTAAAACCTATTAGCCAAACGGAAGTAAAATTTTTTAGATTACGACCAAATAATTTTCCTACTTTGCGTCTATCGCAATTGGCAAATTTGTATTTTGTAAACCATTCTATTTTTAGTAAAATTTTAGAAATTAATGATTTAGATTCCTTTTATAATTTATTTTCTATTGAAACGAGTGAATTTTGGAAATCGCATTACAGTTTTGAAACGGTTTCAAAAACAGCAACGAAAAAACTAACCAAGTCTTTTATTAATTTGCTTTTAATTAATACGATTATACCTTTAAAATTTGTCTATTTACGAACGAAAGAAAATTTTAATGTAGAACCATTATTGTCATTGATTCGAGAAATTCCTTCCGAAAGGAATCGCATTATTACTAATTTTACACAATTTGGAATACCTGCAAAAAACGCTTTAGCGTCTCAAGGATTGTTAGAGTTAAAAGCGGAATATTGCAATAAAAATCGCTGTTTAGATTGTGCAATAGGTGCTAATTTATTGCGAAAATCTAGTACAAAGCTTTAAATTTAGTAGGATTGGCTTCGTGCATAATGGCATAGAGTTCGTCAAAAATGCTGTTTTTATTTGGTTTTGAAAAATAATCGCCATCGCTACCATAAGCTGGTCTGTGTTGTTGTGCTGTTATGGTTATTGGTTTTGCATCTAAATAGCGATACGCATTTTGTTTGTTTAGAATTTCGTCTAATAAATACGCACTTGCACCACCGTTTACATCCTCGTCAATTACCACTAATCTATTGGTTTTTTTAATGCTTTTTACGGTATCGTGGTTTATATCAAATGGTAATAAACTCTGTGCATCGATTATTTCAATATCTATACCAACTTGTAGTAATTCTTTAGCTGTTTGTTCAATAATTTTAAGTGTAGAACCGTAAGAAACTACGGTAATATCTGTACCTTCTTTTATGGTTTCTACAACGCCAATTGGTGTTTGAAATTCGCCTAAATTACTAGGTAAAGTTTCTTTTAAACGGTATCCGTTAAGGTTTTCGATGATAAGAGCAGGTTCGTCGGTTTTTAGAAGAGTGTTGTAAAATCCAGCAGCTTTAGTCATGTTTCTTGGTGTTAGAATATAGATTCCTCGTAAGGCATTTATTAAAACTCCCATTGGTGAACCAGAGTGCCAAACACCTTCCAAACGATGGCCACGAGTACGAATAATTAGCGGTGCTTTTTGTCTGCCAAAGGTTCGCCATCTTAGTGTTGCTAGGTCGTCGCTCATGGTTTGTAAACCGTATAAAACGTAATCTAGGTATTGAATTTCGGCAATTGGTCGTAAGCCACGCATTGCCATTCCGATTCCTTGTCCGATAATAGTTGCCTCTCTAATTCCTGTGTCAGCTACTCGTAATTCGCCAAAGAGTTCTTGCATGCCTTCTAAACCTTGGTTTACATCGCCAATTTTACCAGCATCCTCACCATAAATTAATAGGTTGTTATATTTTTTAAAGAGTGTTTTAAAATTTTCACGTAAAACGATTCTAGCATCTACTGTTTCTGCATTTTCGTTGTAGCTTGGTTTTATTTCTGTAATATTGGTTGCTTTGTTTTCGTGTTCGGAATATAAATGAGCACTGTATTTAAACTGTTGTGTTTTACTGTATGTTTTAATCCAATTTTGTAAAATTTCTTTTGCAGCAAAGGATTCGTTGCGTATTAGTCTTAAAATTTCTTTTGCAGTATCGATTAAAAATGCTTTGTCGAATATTTGTTCGGCATTTAATTTTTCGATTATTTTTTTAATAAATACCGTATTGTTACTTTGTTCGCTTACTTTGTTTAGAATAGTAAATAGTTCTGTTCTATCGGTTTTTATTGGATTTAGATAATTGTTCCAAGCATTTCTTTTTGCTTGACTTGCTTCTTTTTTTGCTTCTTTTTCTAGTTGAATTAATTCTGTTTCATCGGTAACGAATCGTAGAATTTTACCATTATTTTCTAGTTCAAAATGTAAAATCCATTCTCTAAATTTTGCGTTACAATCGTGTTCTTTTTCCCATTGTAGGCGTTCTTTAGATTTGTATCTTTCGTGTGAGCCAGAAGTGGAGTGTCCTTGTGGTTGTGTTAGTTCGTTTACGTGAATAAGTACAGGTACGTGTTCGTCTCGTGCTATTTTTGTTGCACGATTATAGACATCTATTAATTCTGTATAATTCCAACCATTTGCTCTAAAAATTTCTAATCCTTTTAATTTTTTAGTACGTTGAAATCCTTTTAGTATTTCCGAAATATTTTCTTTGGTAGTTTGGTGTTTTGCGTGAACGGAAATTCCGTATTCGTCATCCCAAACGCTCATAACCATTGGTACTTGTAGTACACCAGCAGCATTTATGGTTTCAAAAAAGTGTCCTTCGCTGGTACTTGCATTTCCTATTGTTCCGAAAGCAATTTCGTTTCCTTTGTTAGAAAAATTATTTTCGGTTTGTAGTTCGTTTACGTTTCGGTATATTTTTGATGCTTGTGCTAAACCTAAAAGTCTAGGCATTTGTCCTGCAGTTGGACTAATATCTGCACTTACATTTTTTAGATTTTTTAGTTCTTTCCAAGAGCCATCTTTGTTTAGTGTGTGTGTTGCAAAGTGACCGTTCATTTGCCTTCCTGCGGAAGCTGGTTCGTTTATTTCGTTAGCATCGGCATATAAACTGGCAAAAAATTCTTGTGGCGTTAAAGCACCAATAGCAAACATAAAGGTTTGGTCACGGTAATAGCCAGAACGAAAATCGCCATTTTTAAAGTATTTTGCCATGGCAATTTGTGGCAGTTCTTTTCCGTCGCCAAAAATACCAAATTTTGCTTTTCCTGTAAGTACTTCTCTACGACCAAGTAAACTGCATTCTCTACTTAAAACGGCAATTTTATAATCTTTTAGAACTTCGTTTTTAAAATCGGAAAAGGATAAATTTGCTTGTGTTTTTGTATTTTGATTGGTCATAATTCTGCATTTTTTAACTTTGCAAAGTTACGATTTTTCAATGAATTTTTAGTAAGAATTTTAGTTCACTTCAAAAGGGATTTTTATGCTTAATTTTACAGGAGTTGGAATGTTGTTTAATAATCCTGGTTTAAATAGTGGTAAGCTGTTTACAACTCTTTTTACTTCTTTGAGTACATCGTCGTTCCAGTTACCAATAGTTTTAAGCACTTTTGCTTTACCTAAGTCATCTATTACAATTAAGGATCTGATGGTATAAAATCCTTTTGGTAGTTTAGATTTAATATTGTCTTTATTGAAATTATCAATAGAAAAAGCACTTACATTTGTGTACAAACAATTTTTTCTATCAAATTCGGTTGCTTTATTTTCACAACCAATATACACAGGTGAAATAGGTATCTGATCTAAATTTACTGAGTTGTCTAGTTCAAAAACATTATAATGTACATTATCTTTGTTGAGTTTTTTTACTTTAGAAAAATTAGGATTTCTTTTATATCGTTTAACAACTTCTGCTTTGTTTTTTGGATATTTTATGGTTGCTTTTTTTGGTTCTTTGCCTTTTTTAGCTTTTTTTATGATATCATCGATAAGTAATTTTTCTTTTAAGTATTCTGGATCTTGATTTTTTGGTTTTTTAGAAGAAGTAGCTGTTGTTTCTTTTTTAGGAATCGTTTTTACTACTTTTTTTATAGATTTTTCAGATACTTCCGTTACAGGTTTTTTTGTTATATTTTCTTTCTTTTTTGGTGTAACAGGTTCTTTTGTAACTACTTTTTTATTTGGAGTTTTTGGTGTTATATTTTTTGCTTCTACTTCTTTTTTTACTTCTTTTATAGGTGTTTTTGCTACTTTAGAAGTTGTTTTTTTAGTAGTGTCGTTGCAACCATTTTTATTTTTTCCGAATACTAACGGACATTTGTCTTTGTGATCTGGAATACCATCTTTGTCGGAATCAATTGTAACACCATTCGCATATACAAAAGCTCCTTTTTCGGTGTTTGGTTCTTGGTCAAAACGATCTATTATACCATCACCGTCGCTGTCTTTAAATGCTTTTTTGGTAGTAGATTTTAGTTTTATTTTTGTGCTGTCTTTTTTTATTTTTTTAATTGGTTTTTTTCGGAATAATTTATACGAAACACCAAGTTGTGTTACAAAAAAGACTTCTGTTTTTTGTTTGTTGCTTATTGTAGCGTCTAAATGATCCTCGTTATTGTAATTTATATCTTGTTTGAATTCAATGCTAAATCGTTTGGATACTTGGTATTTTGTACGAAAACCAATTCCGTAAAAGATAGATTTTGCTGCAGTGTTCTCAGCAGGAAAATTTAATAAAAGTTCGTTAGATGTTGCGTTGTATAGTTTTGCTTGGTAGGTTTGGTAACCGACACCAATAGTTGCTCCGAAAGTTAATTTTTTATTTGGATCAAAAGATTTAAAATCAAAGCCATTGAAATTTATTAGTAAGTTAAATATTGCTCCTTTTGTGTTGCCTGTAAAGTATAAATCATTGGTGTTTTGAGGTGCGTAGAGTACAGGATAGTTTTCGGAGAATTTTTGCGATGCTGCTGAAGTTGTATTCTGAAATAATTTTAATTCAAATCCAAATGCAGGAGATACCATTCTGTCGGCATAGATATAACTACCGAAATTTAGATTTTTAGATTTCAAGTCTCCAGAAACATAATAGTTGGAAATTCCTGCTCCGAAAGACCAAGGGCTTGTTTCTTTTTCTTGAGCACACAAGATAAGAGGAAATATTAACAATAGAAAAAATAGTACTTTATGTTGAGGGATTTTCATAAGTCATTATTTTACAATAAACGGAAGTTTTATACTGTATTTCACATCAATATTTTGATTTGCAGTTTTACCAGGTTTCATTTTTGGTAATTGACGAATAATTCTTTTTAGTTCGTTTTTAATTTTTGGATGCCAATCGCCTAAAATTTTATATGCTTTTGAGTAACCATTTTTATCGATAACAAACAATACTCTAGTTTCGTAAATACCTTTTTTTAAGTTAGCTTCTTTGCTAATAGTACTGTTAAAATTTTTTATACTAAATTTAGAAATACTAGTTAATAAACAACTTTTTTTATCTTTTTCGGAATTTTTGTTTTCACAACCAGGATAAACAGGAGCAAATTCAATTTTATTAATGTTTTCGGCTTTATTTAAGGTTTTATTGTGGTAAACAAGCACGTCTTTTTTTGCATTATATGTAAGTGGTTTTTTTACTATTTTTGGTTTTGGGTTGTTGTGTTGTTTTTTATTTTTTATTTTTGTGTATGTAGTAACATTAGAGCTAAATTTTTGTGTGTTTTTTTTGGTTTCTTTTTTTAATTTGGAATAGCTAGTAACGTTATTGTATTTTTTTTGGATACTAGGTTTGTATTTTTTTGTCTTTTTTACTTTTGTATAACTTGTAACGTTTGGCGTAAAATTTTCTTTTTGTTTGCTAGGTTTGTGTTTTGTGATACGAGGTTTTATAGTTGTTTTTTTAGGTTCTTTTTTCGTTTTTTTATAGCCATCTAATTCTGTGTACGTTTTTACACTATTACTATTGTCAATATTTTTTGAAAAATACGGATTTTTGCTACTTTTGCCTAGTTTTGAGTAGGTTGTTGCTTTCGCTCTAGCGTTATTTTTTGTTTTTTCGTTTTTAATTCCTAATTTACTGTAGGTTGTTACGCTATTGCTGTTGTCAATATTTTTGTTAAAATAGGTGTCTTTCTCATCAAAGTTTTTGAGTTTAGAATAGGTAATTACATTTGGAGAAACAGAATCTGTTTTTTCGTACGCATCTAAAATTTCAAAGGCATCTATATTTTTAAAATACGCTTCTATTAATTCTCTTTCTGTTTTTTCTTTTTGGTAGGATGTAAAGCTAACAAAGATAAAATAACTGATAAAAATTAATCCAAATATAATAAGAATTGAATTGGTTTTTTTATACGAATTCATAATAAAATAAATTGTTTTATTCTTGCAAAGATAAGTTAAAATTTATTAATAAAATCCACGTTTTGCATAGTTGTAAATAACACTTGGTTGTAAAGTTAATACAAAGCGTATTTTTTCGGCATATTTCGGAAAACTTGGTTCAAAACCATTGCTAGATTGGATAGGAAAATATACTTCTAAAAAGTTATGAATAAAGTTTAATCGAATGCCAGAATCGTATTTAAAGGAAATATCTCTGCTAATACTTTTATGAAATCCTGCATCACCAAAAACTTCAATCCAATGCCATAAACTAATGCTTTCGTTGGTACTAATCATCCATTGATCAGCTCTATTGTTTGTAAAAATAGATTTAAAACCACCTTCTGCCATTTTAAATTCTTGACTAAAAAATCCAGAAGTTTCCGATCTACCTAAAAAATTATAATCAAATAAATAATCGCTTGGTCTGTTTAATGAAAAATCGAAAAAATCACTAGAAGTTTTGTTTGTAATAAAAGTTGCAGCATATAGTCGGAAATTAAATTCTCGTTTTTTACTGTTAATTTTTCGGTATCGTAAATCTATTGCCGCTTTACTAAATTTATTCGATATTTGTAAGTCTAGTAAATAGTTTATTTCTTTAATTGCTTGAATTTTAGCATTTAAGAATCTAAAATTTAAAACACCATAATTATTAAACTCTTCGTCTGCCATATTTGGAAGGCTTTCACGATTTATCAAAACATATCTTGAGGATAGTGTTTTTGTGCCTATATCGCGATAATTTTTAGGTTTAAATTCTAAATTTGCATATGGTGAAATACGAATATAGGATAAACTTGGAGCATAATGAAAGTTGTTAACAGCAATACCAGAAACAAAACTTCTAAATATGTTAGATTTTTTATCTTTATTAAAATAATTTTGGTAACGTAAAGAAAAAGAACCTGTTATCTGTTTACTGGTTGTTCCTATGGTTGGAATAATTGTATATATCCATCGTTTTCTTATTAAAGTTTTGTTACTTAATTTTGGACCAAGTATTAAACCGTCATAATAATTGTAATCGTATTGAATGTTGTAAAAAACTTGATTTCTGTTTGGATTATCAATATCTTTCATAAACCGAAATTGTAGTGGTCTGTTAAAAAATTTTGCTTTTACGTTTTTCCAATTATTTCGTAGATTTAGTTCTGGAAATGTGTATTCGTAATTTAGCGTTACTCTGTCAAAATTTCCTTTTTTTAATGAAATAGTTTTTATAGAGTCAATTTTTGTAAGCCATTTTTTAAAAATTATTTGATCTTTTTTTATTCCGTAAAGCGTAATCGGAACGGTGTAATTTCGTTTATTTTTAATGGTTACAAAAACCGAATCTTTGTTAGTTTTTACTTTTTTTATGGTGTAGTCTGCTTTTTTTGTTGTTTGTAAGTACTCTTTAAAAAACCAATCTAGGTCTTTTTTGGTTTTAGATTTTAAGATAGTTTCAAAATTTTTAAAATCTACTATTTGGAGTTTGTTTTTGCTGTAAAGTTCTTGTAAACTTTTTTTTACGATGTTGTTTTTAAGATATTCGTCTAGGTAATTTATGCCAATTCCTGCTTTGTATTTGTTTACTATTTTTCGGTTAAAAGTAGATAAAGAATCTGCACTAGTAGTTAGTTTTTGGTCTAAATTTTTACGCATAGCAAATTGATATACAAACGGATATTTTTCGTTAAAATCAATTTTTGAAATATGGTAGCTTCGAATTCCCCAAATTTTTGAAATAGTACCAATTGCTTTAATTTCTGGGTAGAATTTTTTAACATATTGCATCATTAAGTAAGTTTGGATACCATCGGTTAGCCAGTAATTTTTTCGTTTGTTTGAAATTAAGGTATTATCAATGTATTTTTTACTTAAAATTTTAAACATTTTAATATCAAATTCAAAGTTTTTAGGAAAAGGATTTAAAAATTTTGGTAATTGATTTAATCCATAAACGGGATTTTTTTTGTAGGCAATGTTGTTTAGTAGTATTTTTTTATGCGGATATTCGCCTAAGTACTCTTGTATAAAACGAAGTTGTCTTTCTATGATTTCTGTTGCATTTTTTTTATCTAATTCTTTGCGAGGTAAATTGCTAACTAATTTTAAATTGCTTGTTTTATACGTATCAAATAGGCTTTTTTTAGCAATATTTATTTCAATATCTAAACGATTGTTTCCTTGTAAAAAGTAGGTTGTTTTTTCGTTTTTAGTTTCGTTTTTTTCTTTTAAATCCGAATGTATTTCATAGCCTTTTGGGACAGAAAATTGTAGTGTATATTCCGTAGGAATAGAAAATAAATCATCGGTATTTAAATTAGACATGCGTATCCATTTTTTATCGTAAACAGCAGGAATTAAATACCAATATTTTAAATTAAAAACACCGTTATTTCTACCATATTTTGTAAAAATATCTTTAGGTATTATCACCTGATATGTAACGGAAAACGAAATGGATTCGTTGGGTAAAAGTGATTTTGATAAATCAATTTTTAATATATCAACAACTGGTTGTGTAAAAGATACATTGTTTAAATTTTTCGTATAGGTAATTTTTTCTATTTTGCTGTAGCCTCTTTCGGTTTCTTTTGCAAAATAAAGGCTTCGATCATAATCCTCTAATAATCTTTTTGTTAATGGTGTTTTGGTGTTTTTGTAACCGTTCATCCAATTATGTAAATAAATATTTTTTAAGGTGTCTTTTGACTGGTTAAAGTAGGTAATTTTTTGTTGTATATGTATCCGATTTTCTTGCGGAAATAATTCTGCAACAATCGTAATTTTTTGCTTTTGTGAAAAACCAAAAATACAAGTAAATGCGAAAAAAAAGAACAAAAATTTATTCATTTCGCAAAGATGCATTTTTTTTAGAGAGAAAATTTAATTTTATAAAATTTTATGACAAATTATTTTTTAATAAACGGAAATTTATAATTTTCTATTTTTAAAAAGTAAAGACCTTTTTTTAAGCCTGTTACGTTTATTTCAAAATCATTTTTATGTATTCTTTTTTCTATAACTATTTGTCCTAAAGGGTTTAGTATTTGTGCTTTTTTTATGCGTAATAAATCGTTTATTTCTAAAATTAAATTTTTAGAAACTACATTCCCTTTTAGTCGTAAATTATTTTGAATACTAAGCGATTCGTTATGTAAAGTTTCATTAGAAGCTAGTTCTAAAACGACAGGCAAATGATCACTCATATTATACAAATTATTTCGTGTTTCTTGCGAAAATTCGCCAGTACAAGTTGTGTTGTCAATTCGTTTGTTGTAGCAATTATGGTTGTTTCCGTAACTTTTATACGAATTGGTTATATAATTTATATCGGAATTGTCCGTAATACTTTCTGATACCATAATAAAATCAAATCTATCGTCTAAACCTCCTCCAGCACCATAACCATTAAAATCCGAATTACTTAGCCTTGTAGCTTGTGTGTGTATGTTTTTCCAACTATAATTGGTATGCCAACTTTGTAAAGTAGTATTCATATTTAAAACATCTTTCATTATTATGGCATTATTTGGATTTACAATTTCTTGATAACCATTTTCGCTAGAAGTATAAAAATTAAAATCACCAGCAAAAATAACATAACTATTTGGATCTAAATTATTTAAAGCATTGGTAAATTGTTGCACCATTTCATATCTAAGTTGTTGGTTGTAACTTCCTTGACTTGCCTTTAAATGCGTTACAAACACTTCTAATAAAATAGGTGTATTATTTTGATTATAAGTGTTTAACTGAAGTGTATAATGGTTAATATCTCTGATATTTGTTAGAATTTCTTCTTGATTAACTAATGTAAAATAATCGGAATTATAAAAAAGTTCTTGTTGCAGACTACTATCTGTACTAGTATCCGATTGGTTGTAAACAAAAGTTGCTTTAGCATAATTTTTGTTTATTTCGCCTAAAGAATAGTTTACTATATCTTCTGAAGCAATTTCACTTTCCAATTCACAAACCATAAAAATATCAGGTTGATAATCGTTTAAGATGTTTTTTAGAATAGTGTTTCTGTCTGTAGGAGGAGCAGTTGGGTAATTTAATAGGTTGTAAAACATTGTTTTAAACGTTGTTTGGGCATTACTTTGGATACAAAAAAGTAATGCTAAAAGAAAAATTTTAGTTTTCATAAATGTAAATAGTTGTTATTTGCAAAAGTAGGATAAATATTCTTTAGGAGGTTGGGATATTTAAAAAAAAAATGTATCTTTGCACTTAAGAATACAATTTAATTAACCCCTCAAATTAATTATATTATTAATTTAATTAAAAATTATCGTATGAAAATTAACAACTTACTTATATTAGTATTTTTTGGTTTATCGTTTAATGTT
>CAYOWM010000005.1:8136-18135 GCA_964407635.1 uncultured Flavobacteriaceae bacterium | reverse complement strand
TACTCTTTTTAGTATTATTTTCTGTTACTGTTAAAATATAGATACCTTGTTTTAAAGTTAAATATCACACATATATCCGAGATTTAATTATTTGTTACCTTTTTTTACTTCTAAATTTGTATTTTAGCTTTTAAATTGTTAAAAATTATATGCAATCATTAAAAACCATACAGCTTAAATTAGCTGCTTTCATAAAAAAATATTACACTAACGAACTTATAAAAGGAAGCATTCTTTTTGTTTCTTTTGGTTTGTTATACTTATTTTTCACCATTTTTATTGAATATTTTTTATGGTTGAAACCTACTTTTCGTATCATACTTTTTTATAGTTTTATTGGTATTGAATTATTTCTGTTTATAAAATATATTGCTATTCCGTTGGTAAAACTTTTCGGAATTAAATCTGGTATTTCAAAAGAACAGGCTTCCAAAATTATTGGGAAACATTTTACCGAAGTAGAGGATAAGCTACTTAACCTTTTACAATTGCAACAAAACGATTCAAAATCGGAATTACTTATAGCAAGTATTGAACAAAAAGCTGCTAATTTAGAACCAATTCCGTTTAAATCTGCAATTCAATTTTCTACAAATAAAAAATACCTTAAATACTTAATTTTTCCTGTTTTAATATGGTTAGTTACTTTGATTACAGGTAATAAATCCATATTAAACGAAAGTTTAAATCGAGTTGTACACTACCAAACCGCTTACGAGCCACCAGCTCCGTTTTCCTTTGTTTTAGATACAAATGAATTACTTGCAATTGAAGGAGAAAATTTTACGGTAAATGTTTTTACAAAAGGAAATGTATTGCCAGAAAACGTTTCAATTGTTTATAATAAGCAATCTTATTTTTTAAAGGAAGACGCTATAGGTTCTTTTAATTATACCTTTACCAATTTACTTTCCGATACTTCTTTTTATTTTGAATCAAATGGTGTACAATCAAAAGAATACACAATTAAAGTTATTAAAACACCTAAAATAACCGATTTTAAAATGGTTTTAAACTATCCTAATCATACAGGTAAAAAAACCGAAATTTTAAACAATACAGGTAATTCTATCGTACCTGAAGGAACAACTATAACTTGGAAAATACAGACTAATAATACCAATATGGTTGCTTTAGAAAGTTTAAAGGATTCCACTTTAATAAAATTTTCTAACGATAAATCGGAATTTAAGCATCGTAAAAAAATGCTAAATAGTTTTGATTATAACATTCTTACTTCAAATAAAAATTTAAAAAATTACGAAAAATTACAATATAGCATTCAAGTAATTAAAGACGAATTTCCTAAAATTCAAGTAAAAACCGATATTGATTCTATCTCTAGAGGTAAGGCACAATTTGTTGGACAATTAATGGATGATTACGGAATAAGCAAATTAAACTTGGTATATTACGATAGAAAAAATACCGAAAATAAGCAGATTCTATCCTTACCAGTTACTGCACAAACCTTTCAAGAATTTTATTATATTTTTCCTGAACAATTAGAATTAGAAAAAGGAAAAGAATACGAATTTTATTTTCAAGTATTTGATAATGATTTAGTTAATGGAAAAAAATCGGTTAAATCCAAAATTTATCACTATAAAAATAAAACAGATTTAGAAATTCAAGAAGACATACTTAAAGAGCAGAAAAAAACTTTGGAAAATCTAAATAGTTCTACTAAAAATACCGAAAAACTTACCAAAGCATTAGAAGAATTTTCAAATAAAATGAAAAACAAATCCCAAATGAATTGGCAAGATAAAAAGGAATTCAACCAATTTGTAAAAAGACAAAAGCAATATCAAAAAATGTTGCAACGAAATACCGAAAAATTAGATAAAAATTTACAGGAATTAAAAAAGAATAAAAATCCTAATTTAGAAGAAAAAAAACAAGATTTAAAAAAGCGTTTAGAGGAAATTAAAGAAATGCAAAGACGTCAGAAATTATTAGACGAACTTAAAAAACTTGCTGAAAAATTAGATAAAGAAGGTTTTTTAAAAAAATTAGATAAACTTACGCAAAAAAACAAGCAAGACGAAAAATCTTTAGAACGTATTTTAGAACTTACCAAACGTTTTTATGCAGAAAAAAAAGCAGAGGAAATAGCTAATAAATTAAAAGAATTAGCAAAAAAACAAGAAAAATTAGAGAAAGACAAAGAGAATAATTCCGATAAGCAAAAAGAAATAAATAAAGAATTTGATAAAATTAAAAAAGATTTTAAAGAATTAAACAAACAAAATAAAGAACTTAAAAAACCAATGGATTTTCCTAAAACGGAAAAAGAACAAAAATCTATTGAAGAGGATTTAAAACAAGCAGAAGAAAAATTAAGCGAATCTGAAGAACAACAACAAGACGAACAAAAAAAACAAAAACAAGATTCCGCTAAGAAAAAACAAAAATCTGCTTCTAAAAAAATGCAAAAATTAGCTTCTAAAATGCAACAATCTATGATGCAAATGCAAGGCGATATGTACGAAGAGGATATTGAAAACTTACGTAGAATTATAGATAATCTTATTCGTTTTTCTATCGATCAAGAGGATTTAATGTTGTCTTTAGAAAACATAGATGGTTCGCATCCTAATTTTTCAAAAAGGTTAAAAAAACAACATATTTTAAAAGAATATTTTGAACATATCGATGATAGCATCTATACTTTATCTTTGCGTATGCCAAAACTATCTGCTAAAATTCAAGAGGATATTTCCGATGCACATTATAATTTGAATCAATCTTTATATAATATTTCTGAAAATAAAATAAAGCAAGGTATAAAAAACCAACGATTTACCATGACTGCTGCTAATAATTTAGCTTCTTTTTTGAGTGATTTATTAGATAATGTACAAAGTTCCGCTAAAGGCGAAGGACAAGGACAAGGTAAGGGAAAGGGCAAGGGCAAAGGAAAAGGTAAGGGTAAAGGGTTTAGTTTGCCTGATATTATAAAAAAACAATCCGATATGTTATCTAAATTATCTAAGCCAGGTTCTAAAAAAGGTAAAGGAAAAAAAGGAGAAAAATCTGGTAAGGGAAAACAAAGTAAAAGTAGTAAAGGAAAAGAAAATGGCAAAGGTCAAGGTCAAGGACAAGGTGGAGAAGGAGGAGATTCCGAACAACAAAATGGCGAATTATATAAAATTTAACAACAAAATGCTTTACGTCAACAATTTCAAGATTTAATGAATCAAGCAGGAAAACAAGGAAATGCAGGAAATAAAGCCTTAAAACAAATGGAAGAATTAGAAAAAATGCTTTTAGATAAAGGAATTTCTAATGAAGTAATACAAAAAATGCAAAATTTAAAGCACGAATTGTTAAAATTAGATAAAGCTTTATTTGAGCAAGGAGAGGATACTAAACGAAAAGCAGATACAAATAAAAAAGAATATGAATTGCGAAATATAAAAGATATACAAACTAAAAAATTATATTTTAATCCAAATGAAATATTAAACCGACAAGCATTACCTTTGCGATCTAATTATAAGAAAAAAGTACAAGAATATTTTTCTAAACCATAATTTTATATGATTTATTATAATTTTGAAACCGATTTTTGTTTGGAAAATCAAGATAAATTATCCAATTGGATTGCAAAAACTATTCAATCTGAAGGTTGTGAATTGATAGAAATATCCTATATTTTTTGTGATGATGACTATCTTTTAGAAAAAAATATTCAATTTTTAAACCACGATACTTTAACCGATATTATTAGTTTTGATTATAGTGTTGGTAAACAAATTTCTGGTGATATTTTTATTTCTATTGAACGAGTAAAAGAAAACGCAAAACTTTTTAAAACCGATTTTTTAAATGAATTACATCGTGTAATTATTCATGGAGTTTTACATTATTGTGGTTATAAAGATAAAACGGAATCCGATGCTAAACTAATGCGTGAAAAAGAAAACACATACCTTAAAATTTTAGATAATTTTTAATGTTTCACGTGAAACAAATTTTATAATCATTCTTGTTTTAAAAAAGAACTAATTTCTGTATTAAGCATTATTACTATATCTTTGCAGTCTTAATGTTTCACGTGAAACAATTAAATTATTTTACATGAGTATTTTTCAAAAAAATTATGATGTTATTGTAGTTGGTGGTGGTCATGCAGGTTCAGAAGCTGCCGCATCTGCCGCAAATCTTGGTGCAAAAACTTTATTGATTACAATGAGTTTGCAAAATATTGCTCAAATGAGTTGCAATCCTGCTATGGGAGGAATTGCAAAAGGACAAATCGTGCGTGAAATTGATGCTTTAGGTGGTTATAGTGGAATTATTACCGATAATACAGCTATACAGTTTAAAATGCTAAATAAATCTAAAGGACCTGCAATGTGGAGTCCTAGAGCACAATCCGATAGGATGCGTTTTGCTGAGGCTTGGCGTTGGCAGTTAGAGAATATTCCTAATTTAGATATGTATCAAGATAGTGTAAATGGTTTACTTTTTGATAAAGATGTGGTTGTTGGAGTAAAAACAACTTTAGGATTAAAAATATATTCTAAAACAGTTATTGTTACAGCAGGAACTTTTTTAAATGGATTGATTCATATTGGTGAAAAAACTTTCGGAGGTGGTAGAGCAGGAGAACGTGCTTCGGTTGGTATTACCGAGGATTTAATTAAAATGGGTTTTGAATCTGGTAGAATGAAAACAGGAACACCACCACGAGTAGATGCACGATCTTTAGATTTTTCTAAAATGATTGAGCAACCTGGTGATGAAAATCCACAAAAATTTTCTTTTTTAGATACGACAAAGCCACTTACAAAACAAAAGTCTTGTTATATGACTTATACAAGTAAGAAAGTGCATAATTTATTGCGTGAAGGTTTTGATCGTTCGCCAATGTTTAATGGCAGAATTCAAAGTATTGGTCCGAGATATTGTCCTAGTATTGAAGATAAAATTGATAGATTTGCTTCTAAAGAAAGGCATCAAATGTTTATTGAACCAGAGGGATGGTTTACTAATGAAATATATGTAAACGGATTTTCAACTTCCTTACCAGAAGATATTCAAGCTAAAGCGTTGCGACAAGTAGCTGGTTTTGAAAATGTAAAATTTTATCGCTTTGGTTATGCAATTGAATATGATTATTTTCCACCAACACAATTAAAGTATTCTTTAGAAACTAAATTAATTAAAAATTTATTTTTTGCAGGACAAATTAATGGTACAACAGGTTATGAAGAAGCAGCAGCACAAGGCTTAATTGCAGGAATTAATGCAGCACGGAAAACCCAAGAAAAGGATGCTTTTATATTAAATAGAGATGAAGCGTATATAGGTGTTTTAATTGACGATTTGATTACTAAAGGAACAGAAGAACCATATCGTATGTTTACTTCACGTGCAGAGTATAGAACCTTGTTACGTCAAGATAATGCAGATATTCGTTTAACCGAAAAATCTTATAAAATAGGTTTGGCTAGTGAAAAACGTTTGAGAAGAGTAGAGGAGAAGTTGCAAAAAACAGAAAAATTTATTTCTTTTTTAAAAAAGACCAGTATTAAACCAGAAGAAGTAAATCCTATTTTGGAATCTAAAAATTCTGCTTTAGTAAACCAATCTATGAAAATGTATAAACTAGCTACTCGTCCGCAATTAAATTTTGAGGATGTTAAAAAATTCCCTAGTGTTAAAGAATTTATTGAAGTTAATAAAATGGATGATGAAATCGTAGAACAGACTGAAGTTCAAGTTAAATATGCAGGTTATATAAATAAAGAGTTGAGTAATGTACGTAAAACACAACGTTTAGAAAATGTAAAAATACCTTTAAATTTTAATTATACAAAGGTTGCTTCGATAAGTACCGAAGCAAAACAAAAACTTACTAAAATTCAACCAGAAACTATTGCACAAGCAAGTAGAATTTCTGGTGTTTCACCAAGCGATATATCCATATTGTTAATACATTTAGGCGTATAACTTAAATAGTTACTTTAATTTGTTTCACGTGAAACATTATATTTTATTATTTTTATGAATACATTTTCTCCTATAAATAAAAGAAACACTTTAAATAATTTTTTAGAGTGTATGGATTTTACAGTTTCACGTGAAACATTTACTTTATTATTAGATAAAGAATCTGAACTCTTAATAACTTCGCCACAACCAAGTTTAGAAAATTTACCAAGTTATTACGAAAGCTCAGAATATATTTCGCATACCGATTCTAAAAAATCGCTGTTTGATAAAGTATATCAAATTGTGAAAAAATATACTATTTCTAAAAAAACAAAATTAGTTAAATCTTTACTTGAGCATACTAATTTAAATAATGCAAAACCAAAAATATTAGATATTGGTTGCGGAACAGGTGATTTTTTAGCTGCTTGTGATAAAAAAAGAATGGAAGTTTTTGGTGTAGAGCCAAATGTTAATGCCAAAAACATTGCAAAACAAAAAATAATTAAACAAGGTTTTACTATTCCAAATTCTATTTTTGATTTAGATACAAATACAAAATACGATATTATAACAATGTGGCATGTTTTAGAACATGTGCCAAATTTAGAAGAATATATTTTAAAATTGAAGGACTTATTGCAACCAAATGGAATCTTGCTTATTGCAGTACCAAATTATAAATCGTATGATGCAAAATATTATAAAGAATTTTGGGCAGCTTATGATGTACCAAGGCATCTTTGGCATTTTTCAAAAAAATCTATTTCTTTATTGTTTAGTAAAGTTGCTATGCAAGTACAATTTATTTATCCAATGAAATTCGATTCTTTTTATGTTAGTTTACTCTCCGAAAAATATAAAACAGGAAAATCTAATTTTATAAAAGCATTTTATATTGGTTTTTTATCAAATATTAAGGCAAAATCTAAAAAAGAGTATTCTTCATTAATTTATGTGCTTAAAAACAGATAATATTTATTTTAAAGTGTGTTTTTTTGTTTATTTTGTTTTATTGGTGTAATAGTGTTTTAATTTAGTAATAAGGCTTTAAAACGCCTATTTTAAAGTTATTTTTAATTTATATTATTTATATAATTTGTTTTAATATAAATTTTACTTATAATAAATTACTATAATTTATTATGAGTATCTTTGTTATATAAAATTTGACAGATGAAATATTTAATTGTTTTTAGTTTGCTAGTTTTGTTTTCTTGCAATTCGAAAAAGCACGAAAAAGCATATCGGAAAAATTTCACAAAAGAGGAAGAACATATTATTAAAATATCTAAAGAGATTATAAAATCTGCTTATTTTACAAGTTTAATTACTCTTGATGAAAATTTACAAGCAAGAGCAAGAATAGTAGAGCCTTTTCCTCCTAAAAATGATTTTGTAATTTGGATGGCAACAAATCCAAAATCACGAAAAGTTTTTCAAATAAAAAGAAATTCTAAAGTTACTTTGCATTATTTTGATAAGAATAAATTAGCATATGTTTCTTTAATGGGAAATGCTTTTTTAATAAATGATGCGAATAAAAAACAAGAAATTTGGAAAGCAGGTTGGGAAAAATTCTATCCTAATAAAAAAACCGATTATTTACTTATTAAATTTATTCCTAATACTTTAGAGATGATAAGTATTACCGATAATTTTACTGGTGATAAAAATACTTGGATGCCTCATCGTGTTATTTTACGAGAGTAATTTTATATTATTCTAATCCTCATCATTTTGTGTTATTTTACTTGTAGTATTAGTATTACTATTTTTTAATTTTTTGGTAAGATTATGTATTTCTTTTTTAATGTTTTCGGTTTCTTTTTGGTAGTTTATTTCGATAGATTTTTTTTCAGGAAACTGTTCAATCATAACGGTTGTTGATGGGAAAGCAAAATCAATTCCAATTATGGAAGCAAGTTTTACTATACTTAAATGTAAGTTGTGTTTTGCTTGTTGTTCGGTACTCCAATCGTTTACATTAAAATAGATGTTTAGCATAATATTTAAGGCAGAATCGCCAAAACCACTAAAAGCAACATCAAAAGTATCTTTTTTTGTGTTTGGATGTGCTTTTATAAGCTCTTTTAATCCTTCAACAAAAATTTCTATTAATTCTGGAGGTGTGTCATATCGGATTCCTAATTCTGTTTGATAACGTCTAAATAAACGCAAACCTTTATTGTTTATAACAATTTCGGATAGTTTACTATTGGTTATTTGATATACCGAAGTATCTGCAGCTCGAATTCGTGAGGATCTAAAGCCAACTTGTTCGACAGTTCCTTGTAATTCACTAGTTTCTATCCAATCACCAATATGAAATGGTTTGTCTAAAAATATCATAAAAGTTCCTATCAGATTTTTAACGGTATCTTGCGATGCTAAAGCTATTGCTAAACCTCCAATAGATGCTCCAGCAAGAACACTTGCAGGAGAAACCCCAAAAAGAGTAAGCATTTTTAAAACACCTAAAAAGATTACGATTCCTGTTAAAAAATGGGTAAGAATTGGTACTAATTGATCATCTAATTTTATATGTGTTCGTTTAGTGTGTTCGGCATAAAAAATCATTAGTAGTTTCACTAATTTTAAAAAGATAAAAATCCATAGTAATATTTGTGCAGCATTAAAACCAATAAATAAAAACTCATTAGAAGTTAAGCCTAATTGTAAAGTTGGAGTAATTCTTTTAATAATTTCAATTAAAAATAATAAAACTAATGGTCTAGATATTTTTTTTATAGTTTTTAAAACTTTTTCGCTAGAGTTTTTTGTTAGTAAATGTTGAATTTTTTTAAGTATAAAATAAACTATTTTATTAAAAATAAAAAAGAATATAAATCCAAAAATTACCAAACCAATTAAACCTAGATATTGCCATAATTTAATACCAAATATGGTGTTATTACCGTATTTTGGAATGGCTTTTTGTAGCCATGCAATTTGCCAAGGAAAAGTTTCTTTATACAAATCGTCAATCATCGAAACGGTTTCTCTGGAATACAGCCATTTATCACCGTATTTTTCTACGGAAACTTGTGGTAATCGAACAGGAAATAGCACATATCTTTTTCCTATTTTATATGCAGTTGTATCGGTAAAATTTTTATCGGTTGGTACTTTAGTAAAGTTTACTTTTAATCCTTTTCCGTCTAATATTTTTTTAAGTTTTATTGCTTTATCGATTGCTTCAGCATCTTTTAAACCATAAATTGTCTTAGCAGCTTTTTTTGGTTCATACGATTTGTCTTGTAAAAAGTATAAATGAGTGTAAATTGTTGCATTTGGATTGCTTAAATCTACTTTTGGTTGGGTTTGTGAGAAACAAAACGAGTAAATAAAAAGAGTAATAAAGAAACTTGCTTTTTTCATAGTAAAAAATTCTAAATTTAAAACAAATGTACTAATATTATCTTTTATAATTTATGGAATAATTATAGAAAATCCTAATGCATAATTGCGAGTTAAACAAAAAAATGACAAATATCATCTTTTAAAATTTTTAAAGTATCTACTTTTGCATTTGTAATGAAAAATCATGCAATACATAAAATAATATCTGTGTTACTAACCGTAGTACTATTGCTTGGTGTTTTTAAAACAACTTTTACTATTACTAACTTTTTAATACATCAAGATGAAATAGCCAAAACGCTTTGTGTACAAAAAAATAACCAACAAGGTTGCAACGGAAAGTGTCAATTAGTAAAAGCCTTAAAAAAAGACTTAGAAAAAGATACGAAAGCTCCAAATTCACAAAATAAAAAAGAAAATAGTGTCTTAAATTTTATAAAACCAAACTTAGAAATTGAATTTTCTGCTACATTAAAAATAGTTTCTCCTAAAATTTGCGACAATCGTTTATACAAAATTTTAGATAAAAAATATCCTATTTTTATTCCTCCACCAGCATTTAGTAACTATTTTATCGGTTAATTTTTTATTGTATTTACTGTTTTCAAAACAGTATCTGTACAATAGAAATTATTAATTATTTTTTAAAACATCTTATTAAATTGTTTTCTAAATTTTTGAAAATATTTT
>CAYOWM010000005.1:1083-8036 GCA_964407635.1 uncultured Flavobacteriaceae bacterium | reverse complement strand
AATTATTTTTTAAAACATCTTATTAAATTGTTTTCTAAATTTTTGAAAATATTTTCTCTAAAAAATATAGAGATATAATTGAATTAATATAAGATAACAAATTAACAATCAAAATATTACTAAAATGAAAAAATTAAAATTTATATTACCAATATTAGCACTAATCGTATTATTTACTTCTTGTAATCCTTCAGATGACAATCCTGTTGTTGATGAAACAGATGGCTTACAAAAAGTAACCGAATTTAGCAACCAAGATCACACCATAGAAATGTACACTAAAAGTGGTAAATTTTATACTGGTTACAACGAAATTAGTATTCGAATAAAAAACAATACAGACAACACATATTTTAACGATTATACTATAAATTGGATGCCAAAAATGGTTATGCCATCCATGACACATTCTTGTCCTAAATCTACAATAAGTAAAGATTTAGAAGCAGATTCCTTATATAAAGGATATTTAGTTTTTCAAATGACAAATGCCGATAATTCAGGATGGTCTATAAAATTTATATACACCATTAATAATGTAGAATACACAATGGAAGACACTATTTCTGTGCTACAAGCTCCAAGACAAAGAGTAATTGTTTTTACAGGTTCGGATGGTGTAAAATATATTTTAGCAATGGTTAATCCAAGTAAACCAGAAATTGCGATAAACGATATGGAAGTTACCTTACATAAAATGGAAAATATGATGAGTTTTCCTGTGGTTGAAAATTATACCATTACCTTAGATCCTAGAATGCCTTCTATGGGAAATCATAGTTCGCCAAATAATACAGATTTAACTTATACTACAGATAAAATGATGTATAGTGGTGATTTATCGTTAACTATGACAGGTTATTGGAAATTAAATCTTAAACTATTAAATCCAAATGGCGAAGTTTTAAAAGGCGAAGATATTACCGATGATGTACTTTCTAGCTCGTTATATTTAGAAATAGAATTTTAAGAAATAAACTAGTCTGAAAAGCATATTACTTTCTATAAAAAGAATTTAATATTAGTTGAATTTAGTTAATTAAAATAAAAACGCTTTTCAGACTTTTTTACTTGCTTTATGCAATAAAAATTTTACAAAACTAATAAAATGAAAAAATTTGTAATAATACTACTTGTATTGTTATGCAATAATATACTCTTTGCTCAAAAAAAAGAAAAAGATTCTGTAAGGCAATTAGATGAAATTATCATAACAGGCAGACGAAAATTAAGTAATTACAGACAAGAAAAAACCTTGTCTAGCATAGATGCTTATTTAGAAAAATCTAGCAAAATAACTATGATAAAACGTGGTAATTATGCTTGGGAACCTACTATAAATAATATGGTTTCCGATAGAATTTCGGTAACCATAGATGGTATGCAAATTTATGGTGCTTGTACCGATAAAATGGATCCTGTAACATCGTATGTAGATGTTTCAAACTTAGATAAAGTAACTGTAAATTCAGGACAAGAAGGTACGGAAAACGGTAGCTGTATCGGTGGAAACATAGACCTAAAATTACCAGAAGCTAAATACTACGATAACGGTTTGCAATCAAATATAGATCTTGGATATGAAACAAACGGAAACTATAAATCTACAGGATTAGAATTGCGTTATTCAGGAAAAAAATTCTATATAAATACAGACGGAATTTTTAGAAAATCCGATAATTATACCGATGGAAATGGCAAAGAAATACGGTATTCGCAATTTCAAAAATATAATATTTCACTACAATCAGGATATAAAATAAACGAAAAAAACACAATAGAAGGTGTTTTAATATACGATAAAGCAACCGATGTTGGTTATCCTGCTTTACCAATGGATGTATCTTTAGCAAAAGCTACAATTGCATCTTTAGCACACATTTACAAAGGAGATTCTACTACAATAAAACACTGGGAAACCAAATTGTATTTCAATACAATAACCCATACAATGGATGACTCAAAAAGACCAGATGTACCAATTAGAATGGATATGCCAGGATGGAGCGATACCTACGGAATGTACTCAAAAATAAATTTAAACATTACAAAACATTTGTTATCAGTAAACCTAAATACGCATTACAACCGTTCTATTGCAGAAATGACCATGTATCCAAACAATCCTAATGAAAACAGTATGTTTATGTACACTTGGCCTGACGTAAAAACCTTTGATACAGGATTGTCAATAAAAGATGAAATCGCACTGAATTCAAATAAAAAAGTGTTTCTAAATTCAAGAATTGCCTATCATAAAAATCGAATAGATAATAAAGTTGGTTTGCAAAGTATGCAAATTTACTATCCAAATATGGAAAATGAACAAACCAGAATTCTACCAAGTATAGCAGCAAAATACCAATATAAAAAACAACATTATACTATTGCATTCGGAATTGGTTATGGCGAACGAGCACCATCGGTAAGTGAAGGATATGGTTTTTACTTATTTAACAGTTTTGATGGTTACGATTACATCGGAAACCCAACACTAAACAACGAAAAAGCAGTAGAATTTAACCTTAACACCAATTACAAAACAAAAAATATTAAAATTGGCTTAGAAACTTCTTATTTTCATATTCTAGATTATATAATAGGGAAAACAGACACAAGCCTTGTGCCAATGACTATAGGAGCAAATGGTGTGCGAATATATACTGCTTTTGATTATGCAACTATATTTAATTCTGCTATTAATTTTTCGTATAAAATCAACACTAATTTTTCTTTTAACAGCTCTGTTGGTTATAATTACGGACAAAATAATGCAAAGGAAAATTTACCCTTAATTAGACCAATATCCTACTTTACCGAAATAAATTACGCTAAAAATAAATTTAACGCTTCTTTACAAGTAAAAGGCGAAAGGAAACAAACTAATTTTAGTGCAGAATATGGTGAGGATCAAACACCAGCATACACCATTATTAATCTAAATTTAGGGAATAAATTCAACATAAAAAACAACGATTTAATTTTAAAATACGGAATAGAAAATGTATTAGATAACTACTATTCAACCTATGCAGATTGGAATAATTTTCCTAGACAAGGACGAAATTTTTACATTAATCTATCCTATATATTGGCTAAATAAAAGTGTAGATATAAAATATATTGATTTGATTTTTAGTTTGGGTTTTGCTTTTGCAAAACCCAAACTTGTTTAGCAACTATTTTATCTGTAATTTTACCAAATGGCAGATATAGAAAAATTAAAATTTCCGATAGGTAAAAATAGGATAGAAAACGCTAAAAAACATCAATTTTAATGGCAGGAATTTACATTCACATACCTTTTTGTAAACAAGCATGTTATTACTGTGATTTTCATTTTTCTACTTCAACTAAAAATAAAGTAGAACTAATTCAATCAATTAATAAAGAATTAGTTATTAAAAAAAATAAATTAAAATCACCTGTAGAAACTATTTATTTCGGAGGTGGAACACCTTCTTTACTAAATAACGAGGAACTAAGATCTATTTTAAAAACAGTACAACAAAATTATGATGTAGTTGAAAACCCAGAAATAACTTTAGAAGCAAATCCAGATGATTTAACGGATTATACTGTTTTTAAAGAATATAAAAAATTAGGAATAAGCCGTTTAAGTATTGGTGTTCAATCGTTTTTTGATACAGATTTAACTTTTTTAAATCGTGCACATTCTGCAAAAGAAGCAATAGAATCCTTGCGAGAAGCTACAAAATATTTTGATAATATTACCATAGATTTAATATACGGAATTCCGAATTTAAGTACTGAAAAATGGAAAGAAAATCTAAAAACAGCTTTTGATTTAGGAATAAATCATATTTCAAGTTATGCGTTAACAGTCGAGCCTAAAACAGCTTTACATCAATTTATTAAAACAAAAAAATATCCTAAATTAGATGAAAATTTAGCTCTAGAGCATTTTAAAATATTAGTTTCCGAAACCGAAAAACACGGTTTTATGCATTACGAAGTTTCTAATTTTGCAAAACCAAAATATACATCCAAACACAACCAATCGTATTGGCAAGGAAAACCATATTTAGGTATTGGACCAGCAGCACATTCATTTGATGGTAAAACACGCTCATGGAATGTTGCCAACAACAATATATACATTAAAAAAATAAAAGAAGGTCTGCTACCACAAGAAACCGAAATTTTAAACAAGCAAGATTTATTTAATGAAACCATAATGATTTCCTTACGAACCATAAACGGAATTGATTTGAATAAAATAGAAACTAATTTTGGTAAAAGGCAAGTCCAATTTTTAGTATCACAAGCTAAAAAACACCTAATAAACCAAACCCTTATTTTAGAAAAAAACACGCTAAAATCAACTAAAAAAGGTGTTTTTCTAATAGATGGTATTGCTAGTGATTTGTTTTGGGTGTGATTTTATCGAAACAATCTTTTTATTTTATCAAAAAAAGATATTTTATTAGATTCCGATATGTAAAGTATTTCCGAGCTCCCACACGAATAACCACAGTCGCTTCTGCGCGATTGCATCGCGTAGCGTTACAGAAATAACAAAGTAAAAATTTTTATTATCTTTGTTTGAGTAGAATATTATATTTCTACAGTTGACTATTCTGATGAAAAGGGCTTAATTGATGATGTTGTAGTAGTAAGAAAATTATAAAATTAGAACGCGATACAATCGCGCACCAGCTTAGGGGAGACCAAAGAGTTAAAGATGGAAAAAAGCATTATAGAAGACTTGATAACCCTTTTTTAAAAAAAACAAAAGAGGATTACGATAAAGAAAAAACACAAGAAATCCGTAACGAAATTATGCCAAAAGATCAAGGGTAAGTGTATGAAAATAAAATATTTTTTAATAATCTTTTTTATGTTTAGTATCTTTTCTTGTAAAACAAATGATAAGTATAGCATATTAGACGGTCATAGTGATTGGAGTATTGAAAGAATAATTTCTAAAGATAAAAAGATGGTGAATAATGACGCCCTAACTAGTCTTTTTTCTGGTAATTATCTTTATATATCATCTAAACATAATAAAATTGCAGTAATACTTAATAATGAAAAACAAATAATAGGAGATTTTAAGATAAAATTTAAAAAATTAAAAGATAGTATTATCATTAGTAATTCTAAAAACACTATTTTTAATGGTATGTATAGTATAACACTTGACACAACAAATAGCAGTTCTCTTTCTACACATTATAGATTATTATTAGAATCCAAAAAAATATTTATTACAGCAGAAAAAATTATTATAGAACCTCCCCAGCTACCGCACGAATAACCACAGTCGCTTCTGCGCGATTGCATCGCGTAGCGTTATAGAAACCAAAATTTTTATTACCTTTGTTTGAGGAGAGGATTATATTTCTGCTATTGATTATTGTGCAAAAAAACGATTGATATAATGTAAATGAATACGAGGTTTATGATGATTGTACGCGATACAATCGTGCACCAGCGTGGGGACGAAATGAAAGGCTCTTATGTTATGATAGATCCAGCAGGAAGGTTTTTTGAAAACACCATAGGAAAATACATTTATAGTACTCCAATATTAAAAAATGGAATTGAGTCTGCTTACAAAGAAATGAATTATAACTATAAAAAATTTATTGGCAGAAATGGTTTATATAATTGGTGAATTCAATTAATAAACATTTTAATCACTACTCCAACAACATACTAACTTCTAGCCAACGTTCTTCTTTTTGTTCTATTTGTTTGCGAATTTGTTCTAATTCAACACCCATTTCAGTAATTTTTTCAGTAGAAAGGCTGCTGTCTAAAAAATCGTTTTCAATTCGTTTTTTCTTAGCTAATAAGCGTTCAATATCTTTTTCTAATTGTCCGAATTCTCGTTTTAGTTTTTTAGCTTCTTCGTAAGATGTTTTGTTTTCCGAAACTTTTTTTATCTCTTTTTCAACTTCTTTAACTACAGGTTTTGAATCCTCATAAGCACGATAATCGGAATAATTTCCTGGGAAATCCTCCACAATACCATTACCTCTAAACACAAAAAGATGATCTACAATTTTATCCATAAAATACCTATCGTGCGAAACCACAATGAGGTTTCCTTGAAAATCTAACAAGAAATTTTCCAGTACGTTTAAGGTAACAATATCTAAATCGTTTGTAGGTTCATCTAAAATTAAAAAATTAGGGTTTTGAATTAAAACAGTGCATAAAAACAAGCGTTTTAGTTCTCCTCCTGAGAGTTTTTCTACAAAATCGTATTGCTTTTTTCGGTCGAATAAAAAGCGTTCTAATAAATTACCTGCCGATAATTTTTGTCCTTTTGCAAGCGGAATATATTCGCCAAATTCTTTAATTACTTCAATTACTTTTTGTCCTTCTTTTACATAAATACCGCTTTGACGGTAATAGCCAAATTTTACGGTTTCACCGATTACTACTTTACCTTTGTCTGGCTCTAATTGTTTGGTTAAAATGTTTAAAAATGTGGATTTTCCTGTGCCATTTTTACCAATAATACCAATTCGTTCGCCTCTTTTAAACGTATAATCAAAGTCGTTTAGTATTTTAAGGTTATCAAATGATTTATAAATATGATTTAACTCTACAATTTTAGAACCCAAGCGTTCCATATTTAATTCTAATTGGACTTTATGGTCATTTCTGCGTTGTGAAGCTTGTTCTTTTATTTTATGAAAATCATCAATTCGTGATTTAGATTTGGTAGTTCTTGCCTTTGGTTGCTTACGCATCCAGTCTAATTCTTTTTTAAATAATTGCTTTGCTTTACCTAAGGTAACTTTTTCTACTTCAAGTCTTTCTGCCTTTTTTTCTAAAAAATAAGAATAATTTCCTTTATATTTATAAATTTTACCTTGATCCAGCTCCATTATTTCATTGCAAACACGTTCTAAAAAATAACGGTCATGTGTTACCATAAAGAGAGTTATGTTCTCTTTTTTAAAGTAAGACTCTAA
>CAYOWM010000005.1:0-1073 GCA_964407635.1 uncultured Flavobacteriaceae bacterium | reverse complement strand
TTCTATCATTTCTAAATCTAAATGATTAGTAGGTTCGTCTAAAATAAGTAAATCTGGTTTATTAATTAGTGCTATGGCAAGAGATAAGCGTTTTTTTTGTCCTCCAGAAAGCGTTTTAACTTTAACCGAATGATCCTCAAATTTTAATTTAGATAAAATTTGTTTGTATTGCGTATCAAAATCCCATGCTTGATGCTGTTCCATTAAATCGAATGCTTTTTGGTATGCATCTGCATCATCCATATGTAATAAAGCATGTTCGTATTGTTCTACAATTTTAAGCATTGGATTATCGCTATTAAAAACGGCTTCTTCAATAGTAAAATTTGGATTTAGATTTTCTTTTTGAGCAAGATAAACAACATTTAAGCCTTTTCGGAAAATTATCTGACCAGTATCCGAACCTTCTAAACCAGCAATAATATTTAAAAGCGATGTTTTACCAGTACCATTTTTAGCAATAAAGGCAATTTTTTGATCTTTATTAATTCCAAAAGATATGTTTTCGAACAAAACACGTTCGCCATACGACTTTGTAATATTTTCAACCGATAAATAATTCATATAATATATTTTGCACAAAGTAACATAAAGATTTTACAAAGAACGATATGTTTTTGTAAAATTATCGGATAAATTTTTTTAGAATAAATACTAAAATTTAACCTAAATTAGAAGTTTTAGTAAAAAATAGATAAATAGAAAAAAGGAAATCAAATAAATGATTTCCTTTTAAAAAACTAGGTAATAACAACTTTATTGTTTAATAAATTTTTTGGTAATTTTTTTATTTCCAATAGTAATGCTAAGGAAATAAATTCCTTTTTCTAAATGAGAAATATTAATATCATTAACAGGATTACTATGCATTATATTTTTACCTAAAAGGTTAAAAATAGACACGCTTTTTAATGTTCCTGTTTCAGAACTAATATGTATGGTGTTTTTTGCAGGATTTGGATAAATAGTTATTTCACTTAAATTAGTATCCGAAATTCCTGCTGTAGTATCATAAGTAGCTTCTGCTGCAAAAACAAAAGGCTTTGTTCCTCCTTCAATATACGGAATACCAT
>CAYOWM010000004.1:0-18163 GCA_964407635.1 uncultured Flavobacteriaceae bacterium | reverse complement strand
CTGCTTCGTTTGAAAATGTTCCTCTTTTAAAACCTTGAATAATTACACCTATAAATCCACCTGCAATACCATGACCTGTAAATGCTCCGCTAAAAATATCGCTAAAGGCTTGTGGTATTAAAGTAACATTCATAAAAATAATAATTAATGCTGCTCCTACATACATAATTGCCATAAAAGGCACTATTTTTTCGGTTACGGAAGCAATTCTTTTAATACCACCGATAATTACAACGGCAACAATTACTGCCATTAATATACCAAAATACATTCCTGCATTTTCGTTAGTTAAACTGAATAATTTTACAAATTGTGCTGAAGCTTGGTTTGCTTGAAACATATTTCCTCCTCCAAAAGAGCCTCCAACTACCATTACAGCAAAGAAAATAGCCAAAATTTTTCCAAATTTTGCCATTCCTTTTTCTTTAAGACCTTTACTTAAATAATACATTGGACCACCAAAAACAACACCATTTTCATTAACATCTCGGTATTTTACACCTAAGGTACATTCTGCAAATTTTGATGCCATTCCTAACAATCCTGCAAGAATCATCCAAAAGGTTGCTCCTGGTCCACCAATAGATAAGGCTACTGCTACACCTGCAATATTACCTAAACCAACGGTTGCCGATAATGCTGCGGTTAATGCTTGAAAATGCGAAACTTCGCCATCTGCTCCTTCGGATGCTATGGTTTCAAAAACATCGCCTCCTTCGGTAACATCACCAAATGCTTTATCTGCGGTGTGATGATCTAAATGATCGTATTTACCTTGTACTACTTTTATAGAAGTACCTAATAATCGTATTTGTGCAAATTTAAAACGGAAAGTAAAATATAATGCTCCACCAAGTAAAACGATTAATACCCAAGGAATTTGAATGGTGTCGGTAAACGGAATTTTATAAAAAATTAAATTTACAAACCAACCTGTTAGATATTTGAATTTGCTATCAATTTTATCGGAAATACTTTCTTGTGCAAAACTTAACATTGGTAAAAAACTTAGCAATATTAATACGGATTTTTTCTTCATAATTTTAGTGAATTATTATTTGTAAGGGTGCAATATAAAAAAATTATCTCTAAAAAAGTAAATGGATATTGCTTTATTTGGTAAAATAATTCCTAGTATTTTATGAATATTATGTAGATATCGCTTAAAATAAATTAAAAACCACCATTACCCATTTCTTGTTTTTCGTGTCGTTTTCGTCTTCTGTTTTTTATTTTACTAGAGCCAAATTTATAGGAAAAACTAATATAAACACTTTGTGCATCTGTTGTAGTTGCTCCGTTAAAACGATATGGTACAGTAGCATAAAACCCTTGATCCATAGTGTTAAAAATATCTACAAATTTAAGACTTAAACTTGCTTTATTATTTAAAAAGCGATAACGAGAAGCAACATCTACCCTTGAAAAGGGCTCTTTTGTAATTTGAAGAAACCTACTTTTTCCGTAATATTTACCTAAAACGGATATTTTTAGTTTTTTTGTAACGGTAAAATTTTGCGACAAGGTAAATCGCATTCCGTTTACACTAGCTGCTATTTTTTGATTTTCAATAACTCCTTTATGTTCTATACTGGAATAATATGTTCCGAATGTAATTCGCCAAAATTTTGCAATTTTATAAATAAATTCTGTTTCAAAAGCATAAATAATCGTTTTATCGGCATTGTTGTAAGATAACAGTAACTTATCTGGATTATTTGGATCTTGCAATAGACTTTGTGAAATCCAATTATGTGTTACTTGGTAATATGGCACAATTTGAAATGTTCCTTTTTTGAATTTTCGGATGTAATTAAGCTCAAAATAATCGATAAAAACTGGTATTAATTCAGGGTTTCCAACCAAAGACATTGTATAAGAACTCCATACATTAGTTGGATTTAATTGCAATAAACTTGGTCGTTGTACATGTTTACTATATCCTATTTTAAATATATTTTTTTTGTTATTTTTATAGGTAAGATATGCCGAAGGATATAATGTTGTATAATTATCTTTATGTACGAAATTGCCATCTAAAAAAGATTTCGATTCGAAATATTCAATCCTAGCTCCTAGTTTTATCGAAAATTTATCGCTTAGTTTTTTATGTACTGTTGTGTAAAATGAATATTCGTTTCTGTCGTATTCAAAAAGAGAATTTGGACTTAAATTTAATTGGTTGGTTTGTTTTTTATTATCGGTTTTTCGTATTCTGGTCTCTGCTCCTATTTCTAAGGACATTCCGTTATTAAGTTTGTTTGCATAATCTAAATTAAAAATAGTAAAATCTCGCTTTACTGCAATTTTATCTTGGTAATTGGTTAAAGTAGAAGTTGTATGTAAATCGTCTGTACTTGCATCGTTTTGATCAATAATACTGTTGTCAAAATTTACTTCAAATTCTAAATTATGTGTTGGTTTATCAAACTCTACTTTATAATTAAAATTATATATCTGTACTTTATTTTTAAAAGAATAATCGGTATTCACATCAAAGATATCTACTGGTTCAGTAATTTGCGATTCGTATCTTTTAACACTATTTGAGTAATTTTGATGTGTATAAATTGAAATTGTATTTTTTTTATTCATTCTAAAATCCATTCCTAATTTAATTAATTTGGATGGTTTTACAGTTCTAACATCGTATTGGTTCAGTGCATTATTAAAATCGTATTTAAAAAATCCTTCTCGGTTTCGTTTTTGATCGGAATATCCAAAATTTCCAAATACATTAATTTTTCCTTTTTTAAAATTTAAGTTAACCGAAGTTCTAGTGCTATATTCTTTTCGAAAAGCAATTCCTGAAGAAAGGTTACCGTTAAAACCTAAATTTGCATTTTTATTTAGTACAATATTAATGATTCCGCCAATTCCTTCAGGATTATACCTTGCCGAAGGGTTTGAAATCAATTCAATTTCTTTAATAGTATTTGCAGGAATTTGCTCTAAAAGATTTTCAGAACTTATAGAAGTTGGTTTTCCATCGAGATAAATCATTACATTTTCATTACCACGATAGCTTACTTTACCTTCAGCACTTACATCAATAGACGGTAAATTATCTAATATTTCTAAAGCACTTGAACCTGAAGCTAATAAATCATTACCAACTACAATTACTTTTTTGTCTATTTTTTCTATAACGGAAGTCGTTTCTGCTCGAATTTCAACAGTTTCTAATTCTGTAACATCTTCTTTTAATGCTATAACACCGATATTTATTTTATGCTTTTCTTTAGACAGTTTTATTTTTTTAGATTGCGTAATAAATCCCATAAAACTAATTTCTAAAATATAGGAATCTAATGGAATTTCCGAAATTTTAAAATTTCCTTTTTTATCGGTTAGTACACCTGAAATTATTTTACCATCTTTTTTTAACGAAATAGAAACGTATTCTATTTTTTCTTTTGTAATAGAATCTATTACAATACCTGAAATACTACCAGTTGGAGCAGAATTTGCAAATACAAATAACGAACAACTGATAAAAATAATTAGTATTAGTTCCCTCATAATCAATTTTATCTAAATTTGTAATCGCTAATTTAATAAACTTTAATAGATATCCAAACATTATGCAAAAAAAAACTCTAGTACTCGGAGCATCCTTAAAATCAGAGCGTTACTCTAACATAGCAATCCACAGACTAACCGAAAAAGATATTGAAACGGTTGCGATAGGTTTACGAAAAGGAAAAATTAAACATGTTTCTATCGAAAAGGAAAAAATTTCTTTTAAAGATATCCATACTGTAACATTATATTTAAATGCAAAAAGACAACAAGATTATTATCAATATATTATAAATTTAAAGCCAAAACGAGTAATTTTTAATCCAGGAACGGAAAACCCTGAATTTTATGCAATTTTAAAAAAAAATGATATTGAAGCAGAAATCGCATGTACTTTAGTTTTATTGCGAATGGGATTTTACTAATTTTTTATTTTCTGCATTTTTTAATTCAAATACTTTTCCTGCTTCTGCAAGTTGCACATTATTAAAAAATGGTTTTGCTTCGTTTATAAATGCATCTAAATTTCCGTATCTACTAGAGTAATGACCTAAAATTAATTCGCCAACATTTGCTTGTTTTGCTATTTTAGCTGCTTGTTCGGCTGTGCTGTGCATGGTAGTTTCACACAAATATTCTTTGTCTTTTAAAAAAGTAGATTCGTGATATAGTAGTGATACGTTTTTAAGTAAATCGGTAATTTCTGGTTGATACATGGTATCGCTACAAAAAGCATAACTTACCGTTTTTAATGGCGGAAAAGTTACATTTTCATTTTTTATAATTGTGCCGTTTTTAAGCGTGTAATTTTTACCGTTTTTTAGATTTTGGTAATCGCAAATTTCTATTTCTTTTATTTTAGAAACTTCGGAAATGTTTATTTTTCGTTCGCCAAGTTTTTCTTTAAATAAAAATCCGTTTGTATATACACGATGTTTAAGCGGAATTGTGTGTACGGTTACTTTATCGTCTTCAAAAATTAATTCGGATTTTTTAGAGGTTAATTCGTGAAAATACAAGTTGAAATTAGTCCAAGATTTTGAATATTTTAATTGTAAAACTATTATTTCTTTTATGCCTTTCGGACCGTAAATATGCAAGTCTTTTTCTCGACCTAATAATGCAAAAGTAGAAATTAATCCTACTAATCCGAAAAAATGGTCGCCATGCAAATGCGAAATAAAAATTCGCTCGATTTTAGAAAATTTTAGTTTGTATTTTCGCAATTGTACTTGCGTTCCTTCACCACAATCGATTAAAAAATTTTTAGTGTTAATTTCTAAAAATTGTGCTGTGGTATGCGAATTGGTTCTTGGTGTAGCAGAATGACATCCTAAAATAGTTAGTTTTATACTCATTCTAAAACCATCTTTTTTGAAATTGAAAAATCATCTGTTTTAAGTGTGTAAAAATAAATTCCTTCAGGAAGTCTATGCCTAAAAAAAGAAATAGAATTTTTACCTAAAGTTGCTGTAATTTTTTCAGAATAGACTACTTTACCTACGATACTGGTAACTGTAAAAGTAACTTTTTGCTTCTTTGCACTTGTAAAGACAATTTTTGCTTTATTTTTTATCGGATTTGGATATATATTCACAGTGCTAAGCTCCTTATTTTGCACAGAAATACTATTTTCTGATTTTTGTGAAAAACCAAAAATGGAAAATAAAAAAAATAATATGTAAATAAAATTTCGCATCTATATATAAAACGATTTTATAGCATTTTACCCTAAATCACGCATCATTTCTTCCAAATCAATCAAATCGGTTGCTTCTTGAAAAGTCGGAACGATATTTAATCCATCAGGTAAATTATCCAAGGATATTTCTCTATTAATTACAACAAAAGATGTGCCATTAGTGTCATTTTTTGTGTAAAAATTATATAATTCTTTTATTTCTTTTTCAGAAATGGGTAATTCTGCAATATCTAAAATTAGGTTATATTTTGAATTGCCTATAATTTCTTCCGTTAAGGATTTTATATCAATTATTGTTGGTTTTATTACTTTATAATTCATTATTTTTTAATTTGTTGTGCTAATAAATAGATTATCGCCATACGTATTGCAACGCCATTTTCTACTTGATTTAATATAATAGATTTGTTTGAATCGGCAACATCGCTGGTAATTTCAACACCACGATTTATTGGTCCTGGATGCATAATAACAATGTCTTTATTAATACTATTTAACAATTCAAGGTTTATGCCAAAAAGTTGTGTGTATTCTCGTGTATTTGGAAAATACGATGCATCCATTCTTTCGTTTTGTACACGTAATACATTTGCTACATCACACCATTCTAATGCTTTTTTTATGTTAGTTTCCACCTGCACTCCAAGACTTTTTATATGTTTAGGAATTAACGAAAGTGGTCCGCAAACCATAACTTTTGCTCCTAACAATTGCAAAGCATAGATATTAGATAATGCAACTCGCGAATGCAAAATATCTCCAATTATTACTACTTTTTTATTAGAAACTGTTCCGAGTTTTTCTTTAATAGAATAGGTGTCTAGTAAGGCTTGTGTAGGATGCTCGTGTGCTCCATCACCTGCATTAATTATCTTTGCATTAACGTATTTGGATAAGAAAACACCTGCTCCTACATCCGAATGACGCATCACAACAATATCTACTTTCATTGCAAGGATATTATTGACGGTATCAATTAAAGTTTCGCCTTTCTTAACGGAAGACTGACTTGCTGAAAAGTTGATAACATCTGCTGAAAGTCGTTTTTCGGCTAATTCAAACGATAGTTTTGTACGAGTAGAGTTTTCAAAAAATAAATTAGCAATAGTTATGTCTCGTAAAGAAGGTACTTTTTTTATCGGACGATTAATTACTTCTTTAAAATGGTTTGCTGTTTCAAAAATGAGAGTAATATCCTCTTTTTTTAAGTACTTAATTCCCAATAAATGTTGTACACTTAACTGTTTCATTTTTCTTTAGTGTTTACAAGATAAACGATGTCTTTTTTGTTGTCCTCATCCCAAACAACTTTTACTTTTTCAGAATTAATTGCATCTACTTGTCGTCCTTTATAGGTTGGTTGAATTGGCAAACTTCTACTAAATCTACGATCGATAAACACCAATAATTCTATTTTTTTTGGTCTTCCAAAAGCTTGTAAAGCCGTTAATGCAGCACGAATACTTCTACCAGAAAACAAAACATCATCAATTAAAACTACCTTTTTATTTTCTATAATAAAGTCAATTTTAGTTTCATTTGCCTGAATTGGTTCTTCTCTTCTTCTGAAATCATCACGATAAAACGTAATATCTAACTGACCGTATTTTAGATTTTTAACTTTGTAATCGTTTACTAAAATAGCTATTAATCTTTTTGCAAAAAACACACCTCTAGGCTGTAATCCTATTAAAACAGTATCTGTAAAATCGGAATGATTTTCGATAAGTTGACAAGCCAAACGATGCAAAATAATAGATATCTCTTTTTGAGAAAGTAAGATTTTTTTTGGCATATTATTGGTTTGTTTTCGGTTGCAATTTACATTAATTCTTGTATATAAAAAAACAAAAATTCATACAATATAATGTTAACTAAATTGTTAAGAACTAAGCCAACTAATAACAAAAAAAAACAAACATATATGTATCTTTCGCTTATAAAATGATTTGGATTATGATGGAATTTTCAGAAAATAAAAACCAATCTGCACTTTCTAAGTTTGAGAAAATGCTAAAATCGAATAAAATCCTATTTTTCGATTCTGAGGAATTTGAAAATATAATTATTCACTATTTAGATTATGGTAAAATTAATTTAGCAAAAAAAGCAATTGCACTAAGTCTAAATCAGCATCCAAGTTCTATTAGGTTAAAAATCATTAAAGTAGAAATACTTTTGTTAGATGACAAGGTTAAAGAAGCTGAAAAATTATTACAATATTTAGAAACTATTGAACCTACTTATGCCGAAATTTACATTCAAAAAGCGGTAATTTTTTCTAAAAAAAACAAACATCGTGAATCTATAAAACAATTACAAATTGCTTTAAAATACACTAATGACCTAGCTGACGTACATCATTTATTAGGTATGGAACACTTGTTTATTGAGGATTTTTTACGAGCAAAAAAACATTTTAAAGTTTGTTTAGATATGGATAATGAGGATTATTCGGCATTATACAACGTAATTTATTGCTATGAAATAAACGAAGAATATACCGAAGCTATCTCTTTTTTAAATAATTTTATTGACAACAATCCGTATAACGAATTTGCTTGGCACCAATTAGGTATGTTTTATAATAAAGTAAAACAATACAACCAAGCAGTCCGAGCTTTTGATTATGCCATTTTAATTGATGATGCGTTTTCTGGAGCATACTTTGAAAAAGCAAAAGTTTTAGAAACCCTTAAAGAATACCAACTTGCTATTGATAATTTTCATAAAACTTTAGAATTAGAAGATCCTAGTGCTGTTGTGTTTGTACAAATTGCAAATTGCTACAACCATTTAAACAATACAAACAAAGCAGTGGAATATTTTTTAAAAGCAGTAGATGAAGATCCGTTATTAGATTATGCTTGGCTTGCCTTAACGGAATTGCTACTTCAAAAAAAAGAAATTGAAAAAGCACGTTCTTACATTAAAAAAGCTGTAGAAATTAACGAAAACAACATTGATATTAATAACAGGTATGCCGAAATTTCGATGAAATTAGGTTTTTACGAAGAGGCTATCGATGCCTTTGAAAATTCTATTTCACTTGGCGAAAAAAATCCAACCGTAGTTTTAATGCTTTGCGATGTGCTTCATTTTATTGGCGAATACCAATTAGCAATAGATTATTTACAACTTTTAAAGAAAGAAGAATCTACTTCGGTAGAAATACTTTTTAGATTAAGTGGTTTATTTTTCTTAATCAAAAAAAATAAAGAAGCATTTCTTTATTTAGAAAATGCCCTAAAATTAAACTTTAACGAACTTCATATTTTTAAAACGCTTTTTCCAAATATTTACAAAACCGCAGAAGTTACTAAATTAATCAAAAAATTTAAGTAATGCAAAGAGGTCTTAAAGAATACTTAATTATTGGTCTTAAAGGTTTAGCAATGGGTGCAGCAGATGTCGTTCCTGGTGTTTCTGGAGGAACAATTGCTTTTATTTCTGGCATCTACCAAGAGCTAATTGATAGTATAAATTCTGTAAATTTAACCACTTTAAAAATATTACGAAAAGATGGCATTAAAGCTGCTTATAAAAGTGTCAATGGTAGTTTTTTATTAAGTCTTTTAACAGGAATAGCGATTAGTGTACTTTCTCTTGCCAAAATTTTTAAATGGTTGATAGAAAACAAACCTATTTTGATTTGGTCGTTCTTTTTTGGCTTGGTAATCGCAAGTATTCTTTTTGTTGGTAAACAAATTAAAAAATGGCATATTACCAATATTATTAGTCTTATTATAGGAATTATACTTGCCTATTACATTACCATCATACCACCAATGGGAACTAATAACTCCGATTTATTTTTAATTTTTGCTGGTGCTTTAGCAATTTGTGCCATGATTTTACCAGGAATTTCAGGTGCTTTTATTTTACTTTTACTCGGAGCGTACAAACCTGCACTAGAAGCTATTCATACGTTTGATATTAAAAAAATAGCTTTTTTAGGCTTTGGAGCAATTATCGGTTTAGTATCGTTTGCTAAACTTTTAAAATGGCTTTTTTCAAAATACGAAGACCTAACACTTGCTGTTTTAACAGGTTTTATCATTGGTTCTTTAAACAAAATTTGGCCTTGGAAAGAAACTTTATCTTGGTACACCAATTCAAAAGGTGTTAAATTACCTCTTTTACAAAAAAGTATTTCGCCATTTTCGTTTTCAGGAGAAAACCAATTATTACCTGCCATTTTTCTTGCAATTATGGGTTTTTTAGTAATATTTATCTTAGAAAAAATTGGCTCTAAAAAAAATAATTCTATTAAATAGGAATTCATTTTCTTTCTATCTAATGAAAATCAGAAAACAAGATGAATAATAAAACAATATCTACTGAAAATATTAAAAACATGATATTTACATATCGTGGATTACAAGTGATGATTGATAAAGATTTAGCGGAACTTTATAATGTAAAAACAAAAGTGCTTAATCAAACTGTAAAAAGAAATATTGAACGATTTCCTAATGATTTCCGATTTCAATTATTAGATAGTGAAAAAAAAGAACTGGTCACAAATTGTGACCGGTTTACAAAACTAAAACATTCTTCTGTTAACCCTTATGTCTTTACTGAACAAGGAGTGGCTATGTTATCTGCCATTTTAAGAAGTGAAATTGCAGTAAAAATAAGCATTCAAATAATAAAAGCATTTGTAGAAATGAAAAAAATTATTTCAGCAAACGCAATTTTACTTCAAAGAATTGAAAAAATTGAAATCAAACAATTTCTAACAGATGAAAAAATAAACAAAATATTTAACGTTATTCAAAATAATGAATTAAAGCCAAAACAAGGTATATTTTTTGACGGACAGATATTTGATGCATACAAATTTATTACAAAATTAATTAAAGAAGCAAAACATCTATTATTTTAATTGATAATTATATCGACGAAACTATATTGACACTTTTTAGCAAAAATCAAAAAATAAATGTAAAAATTTATACAAAAAACATTAGTAAACAATTAAAATTAGATTTAAACAAATACAATGCACAATACAAATCAATAGAAATAAACAAATTTAATCAAGCTCATGACAGGTTTTTAATAATAGACAACAAGGATATATATCATTTTGGAGCAAGTTTAAAAGATTTAGGAAAAAAATGGTTTGCTTTTTCTAAATTTAATATAATTACGATTGAAATTTTAAAAAAATTAGAGTAGTTGCGTCTTAAAAACTACATAAAACAAAAACAAACAATGAAAAAAATATTAATCATAACATTACTGCTAACAATAGTAATCTCTTGCAAAAAAAAAGGTGTTAAACTCCCTAAAGTACCCTTAAATGGTAAAGAAAAAATGGAAAATTATTCTTCTATTTGGTTTTTTAATGAAAATGGAAAATTAGATTTAAACCAAAATAATCGTATTACTTCTACACATTGGCTTTTTAATATCGATAAAAACTTACCAATATCCGAAGTGTTTCCAACCGTTACGAAAATGATTCGTAAACACAACGAAAAATCACCACATAAAACAGAAGGTACAAACAACTATTTTTCGTATGCAAATGCAAATACCGATAAATTAAACTTTTATCAAATAGATTCTATTACCTACAAAATAACTAAAAAAGTAGATTTGCCAAAATTTAAAACACTTTCGGATACTATTTTGATAACTATTGAAAATCCTAACTTTACAACTAAAGAAACGTTTAAAAATAAAATTGTACAAGTAGCATTTAAAGGTAGTTTGTCCTTTCAAAATTATATGCAAGTAAAAGCAGCTTTACAAAAAGAAAAACTTAATATTTTAAAAACCGAATATATTTTTTAATTGATTTATAAATTATTACTTCTTTATTTGTAATTTTACCAATATGTTAGATTTTTTAGACTTTAGTTTTTTAGATGTGTTAGATATTGTACTTGTTGCAATATTAATGTATTACATCTATCGTTTGGTAAAAGGAACGGTTGCTATAAATATTTTTTTAGGAATTGCCATTATTTTTATTATTTGGAAACTTACCGAAGCCTTAAAAATGGAAATGCTAAGTGTAATTCTTGGTAAATTTTTAAGTGGAGGAGTTATTGCCTTAATTATTGTATTTCAACAAGAAATACGAAAATTTTTATTGATGATTGGCTCTACAAATTACAGTACAAAACGTGGTTTTTTAAAACAATTAAAATTTTTAAAATCCGAAATTCATACTGAAATGGATATTGAAAGTATTGTTGATGCTTGTGTAGAAATGGGAAAAACAAAAACAGGTGCTCTAATTGTTATTGCGAGAAATAATAGTCTTGAAGCCTTCAAACAAACTGGTGATTCCATGCATATTGAAATTAACAAACCTATTTTAAAAAGTATTTTTTATAAAAATAGTCCGTTACACGACGGAGCAATTATTATCGAGGATAATATTATAACTGCAACTAGAGTAATACTACCTGTTGCTAGAGATGCTAATTTACCAACTCGTTTTGGTTTGCGACATCGTGCTGCCTTTGGTGTTTCTATGCAAACCGATGCTTTGGTTTTGGTTGTTTCGGAGGAAACTGGTAAAATTTCGTATATTAAAAATGGTGAATTTGTTCTTTTTAACGATACCGATAAATTAATCGAATTACTAAAAGAGGATTTGGAGTAATTACTATTCCTTAGAATCTCCTTCAAATTGTAATTCGTAAAGTGTGCGATAATATCCGTTTGCATGAATTAATTCATTGTGTGTACCTTGCTCTACAATTAAACCTTTATCCATTACTAAAATTTTATCGGCTTTTTTAATGGTTGCTAAACGATGTGCTATTACTATTGAAGTTCTATCTTTTGTAATAATATCTATTGCTTTCTGAATTAAAACTTCGGTTTTTGAATCTACCGATGAGGTTGCCTCGTCTAAAATTAAAACTGTTGGTTTACAAACATACGCTCGTAAAAATGCTATTAACTGTCTTTGTCCTGACGATAGCATTACACCTCGTTCTTTTACATTATATTGGTAATTCTTTGGCAGACTCATAATAAATTTATGTACACCAATCTGTTTGGCTGCTTTTTTTACTTCCTCTAATGTAATTTCGGAATTATATAAGGTGATATTATTAAATATGGTATCTGAAAACAAAAATACATCTTGTAGAACAATAGCTATTTGCTTTCGTAAATATTGTAAATTATAATCGTAAATACTTTTATCATCTAATAAAATTTCACCTGAATCTACAGTATAAAATCGGTTTATTAAATTGATTATTGTGGATTTTCCTGCTCCTGTTGCACCAACAATCGCAATGGTTTCTCCTTTTTTAACGTGAAAGGAGATGCCTCTTAAAACTTCTTCTTTTTGTGTATAGCTAAAATGGCTGTTTTGAAACTTTATATCTCCTTGTAACGACTGGTGAATAGTACCAGAATCTACTTCCAAATTATTGGTGTCCAAAATTTTAAAAACACGATCTGCCGCTACCATTCCCATTTGCAAGGTGTTAAATTTATCGGCAATCTGACGCAACGGACGGAATAACATTTGATTCATCATAATAAAACTGATAATGTCACCAAAGGTTGTTGTGCCAGTTTCCAACATTTGCAAACCGCCAAACCAAACCACAAAACCTAAAGCGATAGAAGGCAAAGCTCTGCAATTGGAAAGAAAATGGAATTGTACCAAACGGTTTTTATCCATGCATCTTTATGCTTTTTATTGATGTTTTTAAATTGCTCGTATTCAGATTTTTCACGACTAAATAGTTGTACAATTTTCATTCCTGTTAAGCGTTCTTGCACAAAGGAATTGAGATTAGCAACCTCCGTTCGTACTTTTTGAAAAGCTGATTTCATTGCTTTCTGAAAAATTCGCGTTGCATAAATTAAAATTGGTAATGCTACAAAAACAATTAATGCTAATTTCCAATTAATAACTAACATTACTATAATAATTACAAGCATTTTTAACAAATCGCTTATAATTACAAACAATCCTTGTCCAAAAACACTAGCAATGGTTTCAATATCGGAAACTACTCTAGTTACGATTTTACCTACCGCTGTATTATCAAAATAATTCATTTTAAAATGAATTATGTGTTTAAATAATTCGGTTCGGATATCTTTAATAATATTTTGCCCTAAAAAATTAGTAAAAAAGATAAAGACAAACTGAAAAACAGCTTCTAAAATTAAAAAACCAAGCATTATTACAGAATACTGTACTAATTTATTGGCAAGTTTATTTTTAACAAAATTATCAATAATATAACCTAATAAAACAGGACGAACAGCTGCAAAAAAAGCTAATAAAAAAACGGAAAGTACTGCTACGTAAAAAGCAAAACGATAGTTTTTTATATACGAAAGCAATCTTTTGAATAGCTTTAAATCAAAAATTTTACCTGTAATTCTTTTATCGGACATTGGTTGTTTATTCAGTTTACGAATCTAAGGATTTATTATTGGTTTCCCAAACAGAATTTGGGTATTCTACTTTGGTAAGGAAAAGTCCTTTTGCTGGTACTGAAAAACCTGCTTTGCTCCTATCTTGACTTTTTAAGATTTCTATAAATTGGTTTTTGGTAATTTTTCCGATACCAACTTGGTATAAAGTTCCGACAATTGCACGAACCATATTCCGCAAAAAACGATTTGCGGTTATGTGAAAAATTAAGGTATTGTTATCTAGTTTCCAATATGCTTCAGTAATGGTACAATCGTAAGTAAACACATCGGTTTTATTTTTTGAAAAACATTTAAAATTGGTGTAATCTAAAAGAATTGCTGCTGCTTCGTTCATTTTATCTATATCCAAATTTAAACTATACAATTGCCAAGTAGTTTCTAATAAAAACGGATTTCTACCTAAATAAATATGATATTCATAACTTCGTGCAATTGCATCAAAACGAGCATGTGCATCGGTATTAACGGATTTTATAGATTTAATATGTACATTTTTTGGTAAAAAAGCATTCAATCTATCTTTAAATAATTTTATATCCAATTCATTTTCTACATCAAAATGTGCAAATAATTGTTTTGCATGTACACCTGCATCGGTTCTACCTGCTCCTACAATTTCGGTTTTAGCACGTAACAAAGTGCTCATTGCTTTTTGAATAACTTCTTGTACAGAAATGGCATCTGGTTGTATTTGCCAACCATGATAATTTGTGCCTAAATATTGTATTTCTAAAAAATAACGCATAAACTACCTTCGTTGTCGCAGTACTTCGTATAATGCAATACCACAAGCAACAGAAACGTTTAGAGATTCAATTTCGCCTAATAGTGGTAATTTTGCTTTGTGTTCGCTAATTTTTAATATGGAAGGCGTAATTCCTTTATGCTCGGAACCCATTATTAAGCAAAGATTTTCTTTTAAATCTATATCATAAATGGAATCGTTTGTCTTTTCAGTAACGGAAACCATTTTAATTGCATTTGCTTGTAATAAGAATACGGCATCTTTACTGTGTTCTACTTTACAAATCGGAATTTTAAATGCTGCTCCTGCGGAAGTTTTAATTGCATCGGCATTTAATGGTGCATTACCATGGTTTGGTACAATTATCGCATCGACATTTGCACATTCTGCTGTACGGATAATTGCTCCGAAATTACGAACATCGCTTATTTGATCTAATAACAAAAATAAAATTGGTTTGTTTATTTCCAATTTATTTTCTATCATTTTTTCTAAATTATAGAATTTTATAGCCGATATTTTAGCTACTGCTCCTTGGTGGTTTTGAAATTTGGATAATCGGTTTAATTTCTCTATCGGAACGTAACTAATTGCAATGTTATTTTTTTTTGCGATTCCGTATAATTCGTTAGTTAACGGATTTTTCACGTCTTTTTGTAGGTAAATTTTTTCTATTTCCTTACCTGCATCAATTGCTTCAAGCACTGCTCGTGTTCCGAAAATAATCTGATTTGTATTTTGCATGGTGCAAAGGTAACCAATTTGCATAAAAAAACCACCAACTATGTTGGTGGTTTGTATATTGTTAAATTAATGTTTATTTGATTAATTTAATTGTTTGTGTATTACCATTAACCGTAGCTTTAACCACATACGATCCTGATGTTAAATTTGACATGTCAATTTTAGCAGTTAATACATTTGGTTGTGTAGTTAACACTTCTTGCCCTAACATATTAAATACTGTTACATTTGAAATAATATCTACTCCTTCTATAGTAAAAATATCTTTTACTGGATTTGGATATGCATTTGCTATAGATAATTCATTTGAACCTACGGCTGCTGCAGCTGCTAATTGAGTTCCTGTATATTTAAATATTCCACCTGTTGTAGCATCTGTATTAAAACCAGCAGTCCAACCAGTGTTAATATCAATAAATTCGACATCCAAATGATCCACGGCATTATCCAAAGTTACCCAATTTAAACCTCTATCCACAGAAAATGAACTACCTCTATCAGTACCACCACCATGTAATTGACCAGAAGACACTACTATAGAAGTACCTGGTATACAGGAAATATCACTACCATAAACATCACCACTATTAGGAAAAACTGGTGTCCAGTTTTCCCCTCCATCAACCGTAGAAAATAATGCACCATCTTGATTAATCAACATTCCATTATTATCATCCCAAAATGAAATTTCACCAGAAGATGAAGCACTTCCAAAATCAGGGATTGGCGATTGAAAAACATCCCAATTTAAACCAAAATCATCTGATCTAAATATACGTCCTTTATTAGTTGTCCACCATATTCTATTCCCATTACCTGAATGAAATATTTGACTAACATATCCATATTCATCTGTTAAAGGAGTAGGTATATTTGCAGAAGGAACTCGCGTCCAATTAACACCACCATCACTAGTTGTGTATAATTCAAAATATCCTCCAACAGGATCTCCCTGACAAAAACCCACATTCTCATTCCAAAAATGCAAAACGTTAGGGAAAGCTCCCGAACCACTAAAAGAAGCAGTAGTTTGTCTCGTCCAAGAATTACCTCCATCAACTGTAGCCCAAACTCCTGTGTTAAATGTACCAGAATTTTTATATCCAATAGCCCAAGCTTTATCCATTGACATGCCTTGTATCATTGCTATCCTAAGATTTGGATCTGGGTTTAAACTACCTGCAGTCCAAGTCAATCCTCCATCAACTGTTTTTGTAAAATCGGAAATTCTAGCATTAGGATCATTAGCTGGATCCGCTCCACTTCCATCATAAGCAGAAGCCCAAACAACATTAGAATTAACAATACTGATAGAATTCAACCCTCTACTAGGCGTTCCAAAAGATGTGGCTTGCTCTGTCCACTCCTGAGCAAATAAAAAATTTACTGTAATTAAAGTTAAAAAAAGTAATTTTAGTTTCATAAGATTATTATTTAATTATTAATTTATTATTATATATTTTCCCTCTATTATCCTTAATAATCAATGAGTATACACCAGTATTAAGAAAATTAAAATCAAAATTATATCCATTCCCAGAATCTAAATTTATATGATTCTCATATACAACTTTGCCAAGCAAATCGTACACAAAAATTTCCATCTCGGAAGCATCACCAATACTTACATTCACAAATCCTTCAGAAGGGTTAGGCCAAACATAAGAGACCTCTTTTGAAATATTATCAGAAAGCACCAAATTATTTTGAGAAATTCCGGAAATTATTAATGAATAATTTTGATGTGAATTTTGTAAAACTCCTTTATGAGAAATTGTAATAACATATTGACCAGAAGGATTATCTATATCTATTCTTTCAAAAGGATCTACAATATTATCTCCTCTTGTATTCGAATCTACACCAGTCAATTTCCAAGGCATATAAACAATGCCATCTTTTTCAATACGAATATCCAAATCATTATTCAAAACGGGATCAGTCGCATTTGTAAATCCATAATTCACATTATTAGCAGGAGGATCAGTCCAAGAAATTGATGCAACAAGAGGTGTGTTTACCCCTTCTGCTGTTACTATAAATGACAATGTTTCTCCTTGATCTAAATCTCTCTCAGAAATAATATAATTATCATTTAAAATCACCTCGGCAGCTCTTCTTGAATTAATATATCCCCAACCAAACTTTGCATCCGGTCCAACAGTATGCCCATCGTCATCAGCAGTATGTAAAAGTAAACCTTTGATTGTTGAAGCAAAAGCAAAATTATTATTTTCTTCATTATACAATTGCTGCAACAACAATAAAGATCCTGTTACAGTAGGTGCAGCCATAGAAGTTCCATAATAGATATCATAATCACTATCTCCAGTAGAAACGGAAGAATATAAACCTACACCATTCCCTGTAATATCAGGCTTAATTCTATAATCATCTGTAGGTCCTTGGCTACTAGAGGAAAATAAATTAATATTATTTATAGAAACAGCACCCGTAATAGAATTAGGGAAAAGATCCACTCCATTCGCCACAACAATAGGATTTTTAGAAACTGTATAATCACTTAATTTATCAAAATTAGAATTTCCTTCCAATGGTTCTGAATTACCAACTGAATCATCACCATCATTACCAGCTGCTATAACCATCGAATAATAGGGAGCATTAAAAAGAATATTATCCCACCGTCGTGAATCTATAGTATATGCTCCATACTCCCAATCTGGTAATGCTGTTACAGGAAAACCATAGGAGTGATTTGAAACTAGCATTCCCATAGTAGTAGCATTAGTAACCTCAGATAAATCATTATCCCAATCGCTACTAGTAACCTCAGATTGAGGAGCAATTCCTAAAGCACTATTATCAAACCCCAATGCACAAATAGTCCCAGTAACATGGGTTGCATGATCTGATAATGACCCAAAAACATCACCATAAACAACTTTAGAATTACCACCAATATTAAATTCATCATGAGATAATAAAACATGACCACCATCCCAAACATAAGCACGCATATTTTGTCCTTCTATATTCAGTCCTAAACCGCC
>CAYOWM010000003.1:0-19964 GCA_964407635.1 uncultured Flavobacteriaceae bacterium | reverse complement strand
AAGAGTATTCAAAAAAGAATAATTGCTTTTTTTTGCACGATATTCTTTAAATAATTTAGTTTTAAAAAAAGGTTTTTTAGTGTGTATTTCAATATGTTGTATTTTTGCATTTGGCGAATTATCTGGAGCAAAAACATAAGCAAAAACTGCTATAAATCCGCAAAAAACAATATACCAAAAAGAAATTAAAGCAATTTTATTTTGTTTAAATTTTTTGAGTGCAATTTTAGTTAAGGATGTTGGTTTTTGTTTCAAATTGTTTTATTCTAAAGAAATTATTTCTGTCGTTATCCTTAGAGGTTACCGATTTATGCTGTATAAAATACAACAAATGGTTTATGCAAATCGTCTTTCGATTAGCATTACTAATCGCTCTATATATTCTTCTTTTCCTGTCCAATCGTAATCTGGTTGCACTACGTTTATAATAAAATCTTTTGCGTCTTTTTCGGTAGTAAACGTATTTAATTGCGATAAAACGCGATTAAAATCTTCTTGACTAAAATTAAATAAATGCTTTACAAAAGCAATTCTGTCGTTTAAACCAATTTGAATTTTATTTGAAAAAATTCTATCATTAACAGAGCTACGTGTTTTTTCCTGAACAGGTTTTGGTTTCACAGCAGGTTTTGGTTTTGGAGGAATTACCTCTTTTACAACTTCTTTTTGTTCTATATAACCAGTTTCTTGTGCCGCTGGTTTAGTTATTTTAGAAGCTTTTTCAAATAAATTTGCTGCAACATCAGCAGGAATTGAATCTTTAAATTCTTCGTTTTGGGCAAGAGAGTTTTCTGCTTTTTTAGTAGCTTCTTCTTGTTGTTTTAATGCTTCTTTTTCGGCAAGTTTAGCTGCAATTTCCTTTGCTTCTTTTCTTAGTATTTCTTCAGTCTGTTTGTTTATTTCGGCAGCAATTCCATCATTTTCTTGTTGGATTTGTTCTTTAGAAATAGTGGTTTCCTCTTTAAATACAGGTGTTTCGGCAACTATTGCTTTCTTTTCTGCAATTTCACTTGAAGCAGTTTCTATTTTTGATAAAATTTCTTTTTTATCGTCTTTTGCATTTGGCGTTGTTAAAAAATAGTTATTAACAAAATCTAAAACAGATAGTTTTTCGTAAACATCTTTTGCCTTGTTTTTTAATTTAACTACGTCATCTTTATCTTTCATTTGTAAGATTTGATGAGCAATACTAATTAATTCGGCTTCCAATTTTTTGTGCATAAGTTGCTTTTTAAAATTATATAATGACTGATTTATTTTACTAAATTTGTTCTTTGCAAAAGTAATAAAAATTTGAACCATATAAAAGTACTAAATGTTTCTCGAAAATACAGTAAATCATAAAGAAAAATTTGGATGGATTGAAGTAATTTGCGGATCGATGTTTTCTGGTAAAACCGAAGAACTCATTCGTAGGTTGAAACGAGCACAATTTGCCAAACAAAATGTAGAGATTTTTAAACCATCTGTCGATACACGATACGATGAAAAAATGGTAGTTTCGCACGATTCTAATGAAATTCGGTCGACACCTGTGCCATCATCGGCAAATATTAGAATTCTTGCGGATAATGTAGATGTGGTTGGTATTGATGAAGCACAATTTTTTGATGAAGGCATCGTACAAGTTTGTAACGATCTTGCAAATAGAGGAATTCGTGTAATTGTTGCTGGTTTAGATATGGATTTTAAAGGAAATCCTTTTGGACCAATGCCTGCACTTATGGCAACTGCCGAATACGTTACCAAAGTACATGCAGTTTGTACACGAACTGGTAATCTTGCACATTTTAGCCATCGAACAGTAGAAAATGATAAACTCGTTTTACTTGGCGAAACGCAAGAATACGAACCTTTAAGCAGAGCTGCATACTACAAAGCTATTAGAGAGCAACAAGAAAAAGCAATGTTGTCTAAAGAAAATTTAGATTTGTTAAATGAAAAAAGAAAAAAGGAATTGTTGGCCTCAAAACAAGACACTACTTTTAATCAAAGCGAAATTATATCCGAACAAAAAGAAAGCTAATGCATCCTACGATTTTAGAAATTAATACCGATAATTTAGTAAAAAATATCGCTTTTTTTAAATCAAAACTGCATCAAAAAACTAAAATAGTAGCAGTTGTAAAAGCATTTGCTTACGGAAGCGATGCCGTTTTAATTTCAAAAATTTTACAGAAAAATAATATAGATTACCTTGCCGTTGCTTACACTAAAGAAGGCATTCCGCTTAGAAAAAACAACATAATATTACCTATTATTGTGCTACACGCACAGATAGAAAATTATAAAAAAATTATAAAACATTCGTTAGAACCAAATATTTATTCATTAAATGGTTTAAAAAAATTTATTCAAATAGCTAAAAAGAAAAATCTTAAAAAGTATCCTATTCATCTTAAATTTAATACTGGTTTAAATAGATTGGGTTTTGTAAAGGAAGATATTTCAGATATTTTAAAATTGGTAAAAAATAATCCAAATATTAGTATTAAATCCATTTTTTCGCATTTAGCAGCAAGTGAAGATAGTGCTGAAAAAGAATTTACAATTAAGCAAATTCATTTGTTTGAAAGCATAAAAAATTCCTTTACTAAAGCATTAAAAAACAAACCTAATTACCATATTTTAAATACTTCAGGAATTTTAAACTACACCAAATACCAAATGGATATGGTTAGAATAGGAATAGGAATGTTTGGCTTTGCAAACGAATCAAAATTCACCGAAAAACTAAAAAATGTTTTAACTTTAAAAACAAAAATTTCGCAAATTCATACCATTAATAAAGGCGAAAGTTTGGGTTATAATCGTGCTTTTATCGCAACCAAAAAAACGAAAACAGCAACTTTACCAATTGGTCATGCTGATGGTATTTCTAGAGTATTAGGAAATAAAAATAGTTTTGTTTACATAAATCATAAAAAAGCATTTATTATCGGAAATGTTTGTATGGATATGATAATGGTTGATGTTACCAATATCACTTGTAAAGAAGGCGACGAAGTAATTATATTTGATTCTCAAAAAGATATTTTACGAATCAGTAACGAGTTAAATACCATACCTTACGAGTTTTTAACCATGCTGTCACAACGAATTGCTAGAAAAATTCAATAATTTTTGTATCTTTGCACTTTAATAATTAACTAAAAAAGAAAAAACATGTTAAAAGAATTTAAAGAATTTATCACAGGTGGTAATGTAATCGAATTTGCTGTTGCAGTAATTATGGCAGGAGCAATCGGAGCAGTAGTAAAAGGTTTTGTAAGTAACATTGTAATGCCAGTTGTTGGTATGTTTACTGGTGGTGTTAGTTTTAAAGATAAAATGTATGTTTTGTCAGAAGCTGTTACCGATGCATCAGGAAAAGTTACTACACCAATGAACGCCATTAAATATGGTGAATGGTTTGACAGTATCATTAATTTATTAATTGTTGGATTTGTTATGTTTATGATGATTAAGGCATACAACAAAATGAAGAAAAAACAAGAAGCAGCTGCTCCTGCTGGACCAACAATGGATCAAGAATTATTAACAGAAATTAGAGACTTATTAAAAAAATAATTTTCTACTAAATAATTTATTAAAACTGCTTGAATTATCAAGCAGTTTTTTTATGCAGAAAATCGTACTTACTCTAAAATTATCCGCTATTATCTACTAAAACAAGTTATAATAATCATTTCTTTTGAGTATATTTGTTATACCAAACTATAAAATTCTTATGCAAGAAACTCCATTGAAAATTTTATTGGTAGATGATGAGCCAGATATTTTAGAAATTGTTAGCTATAATTTAAAAAATGAAGGGTACAAAATTTATACTGCAACAAACGGATTGGATGCTATTGAAAAAGCAAAAAAAATAATTCCTAATTTAATAATTTTAGATGTAATGATGCCTGAACTTGATGGAATTGAAGCATGTAGAATTTTAAAAGAACAAGAAACCTTACAAAATACTATTATTACTTTTTTTACAGCACGCTCCGAAGAATTTTCACAACTTGCAGGTTACGATGCAGGTGCAGATGATTATATTACAAAACCTATAAAACCTAAAATTTTATTGAGTAAAGTAAAAGCGTTATTACGACGAAATAATTATAATAACACAACTAAAAACGATACAATTGTTACCAAAAACTTAATTATTGATAAGTCCTCATACTATGTAACCAAAAATAAAGAGCGTATTTCTTTGCCTAGAAAAGAATTTAAACTTTTATACCTTTTGGCTTCTAATGAAAAAAAAGTGGTACTTCGCGAAGAAATAATGAATAAAGTTTGGGGAACAGATGTAGTTGTTGGTAACCGAACCATAGATGTACATATCCGTAAGCTCCGTAAAAAAATTGGGAATGATTTTTTTAAAACTATAAAAGGAGTTGGTTATAAATTTGAAGATGAAGTTTAAAAAAACATATAAATTTGCTTTTATTTCGTCAACTGTGCTAACTTCATTAACCTTAGTGCTAGTCAGTATTTTTTATTTTTTAACAAATGACAAAATATTAGCACCTTCCTTTTTATTATTGCTTGGTTTTACCTTATTTGTTCTTTCCTTTTTAATTACACAACATCGTGTAGAGCGATTTATTTATAAGCGAATACAAAAAATTTATAAAGAAGTATCTATTTTAGATGAAACCTATTTAGATAAAAATACCATTACTACAAATATGGAAAATTTATCAAAAAATGTAAAACGATTTGCCGAAAATAAAAAATTAGAAATAGAAATATTAAAAGAACGAGAAAATTACAGACGCGAATTTTTAGGTAATATATCGCACGAACTAAAAACACCTCTTTTTACTGTGCAAGGTTATATATTAACACTTTTAGAAGGTGCTGTTAATGATAAGAATATTCGTTTAAAATATTTAGAACGTGCAAATAATGGTGTGGAAAGATTAAATCATATTGTAAATGATTTAGATATGATTGCTAAATTAGAAACTGGCGATTTAAACTTAAAATATACCAATTTTAATATCATTGCATTAATTGAAGAAGTTTTTGGACTTTTAGAAATGACCGCTAAAAAAAGAAACATACAACTGTTATTTGATAAAATATACGAAAGTAAAATTTTTGTAAAAGCAGATAAAAACCGAATGGAACAGGTTTTAATAAATTTAATATCTAACGCTATACATTACGGAAATGATAATGAAATTGTTTTAGTATCCGTTAAAGCAAAATCTGAAAATAAATTATTAATTCAAGTAACCGATTCTGGTGATGGACTTACGGAAGAAAATATCGCTCGTGTTTTTGAACGGTTTTATAGAACGGATAAAAGTAGATCGCGTAATCTTGGTGGTTCAGGTCTTGGTTTGTCTATTGTAAAACATATTATTGAAGCTCATAATCAAGAGGTTTTTGTTGAAAGTGAGCTAAATAAGGGTTCTACTTTTTCGTTTACTTTAGAGTTGGTTTAACTTTTCTAACAACACTTTTTCTAACAAATTTTCTTTTTTTATAGTTGCTGTAAATCCATTATAGTTTTCTACTTGTTTTAAATCACTTATTTTAAATTTTTGCTGTGTATTAAATGGTGCAATACCTGTTTTTTTTAAATGTTTTGCTAAATATTCTTGTTCGGATTGTTTTGGTGTAGGTATAAAAAAACATTTTTTTTGTAAAATTGCTAAATCCATAATAGTTGAATATCCTGAACGTGCTAAAACAATTTTACTTTCTAAAAATACTTGTTCTAATTGCTTTTTTGGTAAGAAATTATGAAAAATTGTGTTCGTTGTGTTGGTGAAAACTTCTGTTTTTGATAGTATTCCTCGCACGAAAATAACAGTTCCGTTATAACTTTTAATTTCTTGTAATAATTTATTTTCTAATTTTGTGCGTTGTGGTTCTGGTCCTGAAAGTACGATTAATAAATCGTGTTTTAATTTTACTGGTTTGGGACAAGTAAATTGCGAGGTGTTTCCGATAAATGTCGTTGGTAAAATTGGTTGTTTCGAAGTAGAAAGTATTCCCGAAAGGTAATTATTTGGAAAATCAGGAATCCACAAAGCATCGAATTTTTTAATTATTTTCTGATGTATTTTAGTAGTAAAATATGTCGTAAACCCAGATAAAACCGTAACTTGATGCGTAATATAAACCGAAGGAATTTTAGTGCTTCTAACGCCAAAACGGTTGTCTGAAATAAGTAAATTTATATTTTCGGATTGAATAATTTTTTGAATATCTGCATATTCTTGCTTGACTATTTTTCGCAACTTAAAAATTTGTAGCAGTAATTTTAACTTAAAAAAGATACTTTTTTTTGCGTATTTTATATTATATGCAGGTAAATTGTAGCTTTTTATTGTAGGAAATTCGTTTTGTAACAAACGTAATGCATCACCATCGGAAGCTATTATTGGTGTATAATCTAATTCTATAATCTTATTAATCACGGGTATACAGCGAGTTGCATGACCGATTCCCCAAGATAATGGTGCGACTAATATTTTTTTTGATTTATGCAAACACCAATTTTTTAGGTTAATCTATTGTATTACGCCGAATTTTTTTCCAACTTTTGTAAATGCTGCGATTGCTTTGTCTAGATGTTCTTGTGTATGTGCTGCGGATAATTGTACTCTAATTCGTGCTTTTTCCTTTGGTACAACAGGATAGAAAAATCCAATTACATAAATTCCTTCGTCTAATAAAGCGTTTGCCATATTTTGCGATAATTTTGCATCGTATAACATTACAGGTACAATTGCTGCATCTGCTCCTACTAGATCAAAACCAGCTGCTTCCATTTTTTTTCGGAAATATGTAGTATTCCATTCTAACTTATCACGTAAAGAAGTATCTTTTTCTAACATTTCAAACACTTTTAAAGATGCTCCTACAATTGCTGGAGCTAAAGAGTTTGAAAATAAATATGGTCTGGAGCGTTGGCGTAAAATTTCAATAATTTCTTTTTTTCCTGTGGTATAACCACCCATTGCTCCGCCAAGTGCTTTACCTAAAGTACCTGTTATAATATCAATTTTACCTAAAACATTTTTAAGTTCTGGTGTTCCTTTTCCTGTTTTACCTATAAATCCTGCTGCATGGCATTCGTCAACCATTACTAAAGCGTCGTATTTTTCGGCTAGTGCGACAATTTTATCTAATTGAGCTACAATTCCGTCCATGGAAAAAACGCCATCGGTAACAATTATTTTAAAACGATGGTTTTGTTTATTTGCTTCAATTAATTGTTTTTCTAAATCTTGCATATCGTTATTTGCATAGCGATATCGTGCTGCTTTACACAAACGTACACCATCAATTATAGATGCATGGTTTAATGAGTCGGAAATTATAGCATCGTCTTTAGTTAGTAAGGGTTCAAAAACACCTCCATTTGCGTCAAATGCAGCTGCATATAAAATCGTATCTTCGGTATGGTTAAAGGATGCTATTTTTTGTTCTAATTTTTTGTGTATGTCTTGCGTACCACAAATAAAACGAACGGATGACATTCCGTAACCATGCGAATCCATGGTGTCTTTTGCTGCTTGAATTACTTCAGAGTTATTAGATAATCCTAAATAATTATTGGCACAAAAATTAAGTACTTCTTCGCCTGTCGAAACTTTTATAACGGCATCTTGCGAACCTGTTATAATTCTTTCAGATTTATATAATCCTGCATTTTTTATAGCTTCTAATTCGTTTTGTAAGTGTTTTTTAATGCTTCCGTACATATTTTTTGTGTTTTTTGATTTTACAAAAATACGGTTTTTATAAAATAACTTTGTAAAAATGGTTTATTTTATTCCATTTAAAATGGAATGCATTTAAAATATTCTCATTTTATCTTACAACCAACTTACTACTAAATTGTCCAAATGTATCTGAAATATTTAAAAAGTAAACTCCTTTTTCTAAATTTAAAGGAATGTCTATTGTATTAGTAGCACTTGCATATTTTTTTGAAAATACTTTTTGTCCTGTTACGCTTATAATATTTAAAGTTATTTGTTGGTATTGCAGTGTATTATCTAATAAAATAGTTAGCTTATTTTGTATTGGATTTTCTTTGATTTTATAACGATTTATAAGTACTTCATCGTTACTATTTCCTGTAGCATTTCGGATTTCCGCTAAGGTAAAATCTACATTCTGCTGGTTTAAAGTAACGTGCTCTTCATTTACATTTGGTACAGACCAAGCGTCAAATGGTGAATTGTTGCTATCTGGTATTGCATACCAATTTGCTTCGTTAATTGCTAAAGCACTAATGGTTGGTAAAAAGCAGTATTCGGATTGGGATAAATTGTTTACAAATTCGTCTAACAAGGCATTTCCTGAAGTTGCATTGCCAAAAGTTTGTAAATTTAATTTTCCTCCTGGAGCAGCATCAACTCCATCTGTTGCTACTGGTGATAGCGAATTTGCGTTGTACGATGAAACAGGAATAAATCCTAAATATAAAACAGCTATATCGGTTACCACAATACTTTGATTTGCTACAGGTGTAAAGTGTAAAGTAACGTCTGCTGTTAAACTATTTCCTAAATCAAAGGTATGGTTGATTATTTCCATTCCTGGAGTTCCTGTACCTGTACCATTAGCTGCACCGTTTGCTATTGCTACATTTCTAGTATTTTGTGGAAATCCCATTGCATCTAATTCCGATTGGAAGGCATTTCTAAAATTAGTTGCTCCTGTTGGTAAGAGTATATTCGGATCTTGTTCAAAAGTAGAACCACTTTGTAAATGTGCTGCAAAATGATCGATGAGCATTTCTTTTCCTGCAGGACTATTAAAGGTATTGTTAATTACGTCTTTTAAATCTTGTAAATCTTGTGATTCGGCAATATAATTTAAAAAATATTGCATTCCAATTGGTGTGTTTGCTCCGTAGTGTGGTGTGTCCCAAGAAACGTATAATCTAGTTTCGTGATTCATAGCATTTTGTTCCATATATCGTAAGGCATATCGTGCAATTAGTCCTCCCATACTTGGACCGACAATTACAAGTTCTTCGCTACCAACTTTTTGGTTGTTAATTTGGTTTATTAATTCCGTTAGTACCATAGCGTTACGTTGGATGTAATCTGCTCCTCCGTTTACGGTTTGTCCATCACTTGCACGAGTATAAGTTGGAAAGTTTAGTAACACAAAATCAAAGCCTTCATCACGTAAGGTATCTCCTAAATTTTGACCGTTAAAGTTTAGTAAATTATACATTCCTGCAAAACCTCGTTGGTCGGAAGGGTCAAAACCTTCGACTAGTATAATTGGTTTGTCTAAAACACCATCTACATTATCTAAAAGTATTTGGTATTCTGCTTCGCCAAAATAGGCTTGTGTTTCGTCATAACCTTGGTATCCGATGGTTGCCGTGATTGGTGTTTGTGCATTTGCTATTAAAAGAGAAAAGATAAAAGTTAGAAGTAGTAGTTTTTTCATAATGATATTTTAAGTAAAAACCAAAGATAAGGAATAATTTAGATTTTTATAAAAAAAAAGTTGTTTTAACAAAAAACAACTTTTTTAAACTAGTATATATTTTATTTTTTATGAAATTCTCTTTTTCTGATTTTTCTTTTTTTCGCTTTTCGCATTTGCATTTTTTCCCATTTTTCGTATTGTTTTTCGTTTAAAATGGACTTGTATTTTTGCTTAATGGCAATTTTTTCATCTAAATGTTGCATACGCATTTCGTATTTTTGCGTATCGGAAAGAGAATTTCTATCTGCTTTACCCTCTTTTTTTTCTTGGTGTTTTTTTATTGCGTTTACTTGTAATTCGTAAATTTCATCTTGTTGCGAATTAGTTAAATCTAAAGCTAAGGTTAATTGTTTTGTTTTTAACGCAGCTTTTTGCTCTGCTGTAAAATTTGCTTTTTTTTGTGCAGAAGTAGTTAGTACTACTCCTAAAATAGTTACTGCTAAAAATAATTTTTTCATTTTAAATTGTTTTAATGTTATGCTTTTATGACTACTTTTTTGAATAAAAGTTTAAATAGAAAAAATATATTTTATGATTTTGTAAAATAAAAGATTGTATTTTAAGTTGTTAAAGGTAAAGATAAATTATGAAAAAAATAGTATTGTTTCTTTTAGTACTTTCTTTTAGCATCAATAATTATTCCCAAGCAACTACTGCAAAAAATAGTATTGTTATTGAATACGATGAAGTGATAGGATGTATTGATATTATTCATGGTAAAATTAATATTACTACAGCACCAAATAAATTTATTATTACGCACACTACATATTCTACAACGTATTCAAATAACCAAAATAAGAATTTTTTTAACGTTTATCGTGGTGATAAGCCAAAATTAATTTACGATTTATTAAAAAAGCTTAAGACAAATTCTAAACTCCATACCTATGAATTGGAAAAAACAAATCACTATGTAATTTTTACAGTAAAAACTGGAACTACAAAAGAAAAGTATAAATATCAAGTTGCAAAATGGAATGGACTTGAAATTTTTTTTAAAAAACTAGAGAAATATAAACATGGATTAAATTTCCATCATAAAAAAATCATTCCGTTTCGGCTTCCTTGATAAAATAGTTGTAAGATAAGGTTAAAAGAAATACAAAAAAAGCGGTAGATACACCAATAATTACATTGCTATAAGCATTTAAAGATAGTGAAATCCGAATGAAAATTGTTGCTAAAACAAATGCCGAATATCTAAATATTTTATAATAATTTAATGTATAACGTAAGGCTATTAAGACAATTACGATATCGCTAAAAATTAAAACGGTATAAAACGAATGAAACGAATGTAAATATTTGCCAGTTTGTAATAAGTGTTTTGTATCGTAAAACCCTACAATTATAAATGAAATAAATAATAAAATGGATAGTAATTTTTTTACTTGAATAAATTCTTTCTGTTCGTCTTCTGTATCGGTTAATCTGGCGTGTTTTCGGAGTTTTTCGGTAAATCCTAAAATAACAAAAATCAGCAATGCTCCAAAGCCATAAGCAAACATATGATATACATACTCGTTCATTTCAGACCAGTTAAAATGTGCAATATGACTAAATTCTTTAAACCCAAAACGTAAAAAAATTAAAGATAATAATTCAAATTGTTTGCCAACTGATTTTGCTACCGATTCGTGTAAAACAAAAATTAGACTTAGCAACTCCAATATTAACAATAAAGTAAAAGAAATTTCAATTGCAAAAAGTGGATTGGCAAAAAGTTCATCCAATTTACCTAATGAAATTAGATTATATCTATCCAAATAACTCAAAATGCCTGAAAAAATAAAGACATATACCAACGTATAACTAACAATTTTGTTTGTTAATTGGTTTTCCCAAGCCATTTTTATCAAGTTGAAAATACGTTCCGATTTATTTAGAATTTTAGATTTTACAGCCATTTTTAGTAGTTTTATAAAGTAAAAGTAAAATCTTTTATAGAAAAGTTAGATACAAATGTTACAAACCTCTCTCTTTTTGAATAATTTCGTATGCTTTTTGAATTTTTCTAAATTTTTCTTCAGCAGCTTTAACATAGGTCTCGCCAAGATGGCTAACTTTATCTGGATGGTGTTTTTTTACTAGCTTACGATATGCAATTTTAATTTCGTTATCTGTTGCCGATTTGGTAATTTCAAGAATTTTGTAAGCATTAAAAGTATCGTCAACAAACATTGCCTTTATCGAAATAAAGTCTGCTTGGCTAACATAAAGATAACCAGCAATTTTACGTATTTCATCAATTTCAGAATCGTGTATTTCGTTATCTGCTTTTGCAATTCCAAATAAAAATTGTACCAATTGCAATCGTGCAGCATGGCTCATGTGTTCGCGAATTTGTGCACAAACTGAAGTAGTCGGTACTTTTTTCTTTATAATACTATTAAACATTTTAAATGCTTGTTCCGCACGTTTGCTACCATACATTTTAATAAAATATTTACGAACATAATCTAACTCACTTTTTTGAATTTTACCATCTGCTTTAATTACAACTGCAGCAAGAATTAAAAAGCTGAGTTCAAAATCACCTGGTTTGGTAGTGTCTTTTTTAACTTTTCGTTTTGGATTATAGGCGATTTTTTTTTGTTTTTCATCTAAAGAGGTATCTACGGCACTTCCTATTAATAAGCCAAATATTGCTCCTATCGGACCACCAAAAGCCCAACCTAAACCTGCTCCTAACCATTTTATAATATCTGCCATTTTTACTTGTATTTTCTTATTGGTAAACCTAAAGTAAGATTTGTTACGCTAATTTACCTAAAATTAAAATTCAAAGATACATTTTATACTTATATTTGCATAAAATTAATAAAAAAACATACATTATGTATCCAATAGAAATAGTTAAACCAATGAAAGCTGAATTAGAAAATGCAGGTTTCACATCGCTTACTACACCAAAAGAAGTTGAAAATTTTATAGCAAAAGAAGGTACAACTTTAGTTGTAGTAAATTCGGTTTGTGGTTGTGCTGCTGGTACTGCTAGACCAGGAGTTGTCGCATCCTTACAATTTGATAAAACACCAAATAATTTAGTAACTGTTTTTGCAGGTGTGGATAAAGATGCTACTGATAAAGCTCGTGAATTTATGATTCCGTTTCCTCCTTCATCGCCAAGTGTGGCTTTGTTTAAAGATGGTAATTTAGTACACATACTAGAAAGACATCATATTGAAGGTAGAAGTGCTCAGGCAATTGCTGCAAATTTAGTTTCTGCTTACGAGGAATATTGTTAATAAATTAAAGTAGTATTGGTGCGGTTTCACTAAAGTGAAACCGTATTTTTTTTAAATAAAATGTACGAAAGCATAATAAATAAAACAATTCAATTTGTAAAAAAAGAACTGCAAAATGCCGAATCTGGACACGATTGGTTTCATATAGAACGTGTTTATAATAATGCTAATCTTATTGCAAAAGATGAAAATGTAGATATACTCGTTGTAAAATTAGCAGCTCTTTTACACGATATTGCCGATTCAAAATTTACTAATGGTGATGAAACAATTGGACCCAAAAAGGCAAAAACTTTTTTAAATTCCATAAATTTGGAAACAGATAAAGCACATCATATTGTGCAAATAATTGCTAATATGTCGTTTAGTAAATCTTTAGAAAACAAAAAACTTTTTACTTCTTTAGAATTACAAGTGGTTCAAGATGCAGATAGGTTAGATGCGATTGGTGCAATTGGTATTGCTCGTGCTTTTAATTACGGAGGTTATAAAAATAGATTAATGTACGATCCTGCAATTGCTCCTAAATTAAAGCAAACTAAGGAAGCATATAAAAACTCTAAAGCACCTACAATAAATCATTTTTATGAAAAATTACTATTATTAAAAGATAAAATGAATACCAAAACGGGTAAAAAAATAGCTACCGAAAGACATAATTTTATGAAATTGTTTTTAGAGCAATTTTATAACGAGTGGAATGGAAAGGCATAAAAAAACCTGTATTAAAAGTTCTTTTAACACAGGTTTTTTATTAAATTTTTACTATTTTTTATTTTCATCTACAAAAATAGCAAGACGTTTACCAGTATATATGGTATTACCTTTAATATGATTCCATTTTCGGATGTCTTTTATGCTTACATCGTATAATTGTGAAATTGCATATAAGGTTTGTTTTCTTAATACTTTGTGATAGATTTTTTTCTTTCCTGGAATTTTTAACGTGCTTTTTGCTTTTTCCAGTTCTGCAGCATCGCTCATTGCTTTTTCTATTTTTTCAGCTTTCTTTACATTATAATCATTTAAAGCATCAAAAATAATTTCAACTCTACGGTTTAATTGTGTTTTTCCCCAAGTTTTTTTGTTTTGAAATTTTGGTTTTGTAAATCCAAAAGCGACTGTTTTTAAACGCTTAGAATTAACTCCTGCTTTTACTAAAAAATCTTTTACAGCATCCGCACGTCCTTGCGATACTTGTTTGTTGTATTCTATACTACCTAAACTATCGGTATGACCTCCAATGGTAAAGGAAGTAGAAGGATATTTAAGCATAAAATCTGCTATTTTAATTAGTAAGGGTTTAGAGGATTTTCTAATTACAGAACTACCAGATCTAAAATGAATATTTTTGTTTAATTGGTCATTTTTACCTTCTAAAAAAGATAATTTACCTTGAATATTATTCCATTCGACTAATAATTTTAATGGTATTCCGTATTCTTTAGCAATTTCTTTAATATTAAAATCAGCATCTACATCTACGATTTCGGCATCAATATCTGTTTCTACAGCTTCGGCATCTCCTTTTAAGGAAATTTCTACTCGTCTGTTTTTACGTCTTCCGCTAGGCGTACTGTTGTTAAATTTTGGTTTTGTAGCACCATATCCAACGGTTTCTAATTGGTCTGGATTTACTCCAGCCTTTACTAAAAATTGTTTTACAGCGTCGGCACGTTGTTTTGAAATAGTAATACCACTTTCAATACTACTAGCACTATCCACATGTCCTGCGACAATAAATTGATAGTCTGGTAGAGCTTGCATAATATCTGCAATATCAAATAACTCATCATAAGAAGACTTGTCAATAGTCATCTTACCAGATTTAAAATATATATTATTAGTCAATTCTTGTGCTTGTACCAAGACTGTACTAATAAATATAAGTAATAATAGTTTAATTTTGGTTCCCATTTTTCTTTTTAATTAATTTAATTTTTTAGTTGTTAATTATTTTCAAATTGAGGGATAATTCCTATTTATTGCATAAAATTACATATTTTTTATTAGAAATAAAAATTAATTCCTCCTTTTATTGCAAAATTTGTTGCTTCTGGCAAATCTCGATGACTTCCTCTAAAGACAAAATCCACTCGTAATAGTTTAAAAATATTGTCAACTCCTACATGATATTCCCAATATAAACGTTCGGGAGCAGTGTATGTAATTGTTGATCTGTTTATTAACCTATTGTTATCAGAAACCGTGCCAACTACTCCTCGCACACCTACAACTTCTCTTAAATTAAGTTTTCTTAATAGCGGAAATCTAGAAAAAAGCCTTCCGTTAAAGTTGTGTTCTATATGTGCTGAAGCGTATTTATCGGTAACAAATTCATAATAATCTAATAAGTCAAAAGTTCGTTGTGCAGTCATTGGTGATTGGTTTCCAGGGACAACATCCATTAAGGAAAGTGGTACATCACCAAAAGTTTTTCCAACTTCTAGCACATATTTTAATTTTCCGAATCCACCAATTTGAATACGTTGTTTGTAGTAAAATTGTAATTTTTGAAAGTCAAAATCGCTATTTAAAGTGTTTTTTAATCCTTTGGTGTAACTTAAGTAAAAAACAGGATAACGACCTTTATTTATAATATCTTGTTCCACACCATAACCAACTGTTTTTTTCTTAGGAGTAAACGTTAGTACAGCATCTACTTCGGTTTGTTTTAAGGACGATTTTATAGTGCCATCTTTTGCTAAATAATCAATTTTAAATTTATCTGGAGCTGCAGATTCCATAGTTTTGTATGTTGCACCAAGACGTAAGGTTAGGTTTTTAATAGGTTCAAATTGCACTCCTATATTAGATAGATTTAAGTTGGTTAGTTTGTAATTTGCTCCTCTTGAAAAAAATGCAGCAGAGGCAAAACTTCGGTCTAATACATTATTTGATGTAGTTAAACTTACACCTGTTTGCTCTACATCACGGCGATTACCAGCCGAAATTATTAACCTACTTTTAGGGTCAACTAACCAGCTTCCTGCCAAGCCATATTTAAATTTGTTATCTTTTGTTCCGTATGCCAAAAAGCCCTCTAATCTAGCTTTATCGTTATAATTAAAGTAGGTTCTTCCTCCAGCACGAATACGCAATCCTTCTACATCATTGCTTCCAAAGGTAGAATAAATCGGACCATAATCAAAGCCTTTAATAAATTGCCAATATCCAGAGGCTAAAATTGCCGTTAAGTCGTATAATTGTTTAAACTTTTTTACTGTTTGTAAGGTGTCTAGCATTTTATACACACCAGCTTCGTCGTTATTTAACGATTCCATACGATGTTCTTTCCAATACTCATCTGATTTAGTAAAAAGTTCGCTGTTGTGTTGGTATATTTTTTTTGCATAATACTTATCATCCATTGTTTTTTTGAAATCATAATTATTATATAAAGTGGTTCGCCTTCCATAAATTCCTTTGGATTTATCTTTTTTATTTAAAGCAAAATCCGACATCATATGATCTCTTTTTAAAAGAAAAACCGAATCGTTTAATACTTCAAATTCTTGTTCAATATAAATATCTTTAATCCAATTTATGTTTGCACTTTTACTTGCAGTCATTTGAATTTCTTTGATTGCATAGGTAGTGTCATTAACCCAGAAATCGCCTTTAAAGGTCAGCTCGTTTTTTCTACGAGGATAAAATACAATGTTATAACACCACTTGTTATCAATAAATGCACTATCCGATAATACATAATTATACACGATAGGTCCTGTTTTTCCTAACGGAGAAGTAAAACTTTTGTCAAAAAAACGAAGGTAGTTATCATACACATTATAATCTTGATATAATTGTTTTAGATATTCGTTAACATTTTGATTGCTAGACATACCTGAATTTTTATTTGCTAATAATTCCTCTTTATATTTTTTAGTAGGTTTGTTTTTTCCGTACACCTTATATATAGACTCGTTAATAAAAATTGGTAAATAGGTTTTTCCTGTAACGCTAGAGGTATCTACTTTATCAAAAATAAATTCCATACCTTTAAATACTTTTTTCTTTTTAAATTTTTCGTCAATATTATTAAGGTCAAATTCTATTTTTTCGTATTTATCAAATGCGTAATTTTTATATAGAAAAATTCCATTTCGACGTTTGTTTTTCCATATTTTTTTTAAAATAGCAATGGCTGGATTTCCTTTTCGTTTTACTTTACCAGAGTAAATTACTACTTCATCTAATGAGTTTGCCGTTTCTTTTAAAACAATTTTTAGGTTAAAATTATTTCGTTTTATTGGAATTACTTTTGTTTCATAACCCATAAAAGAGATTTCTAATTCAGGATAACTTTTATTAGATTCTAGGTAAAAGTTACCATTTTCGTCAGTTATTGTACCTTTTATGGAATTTTTAAAAATTACATTTGCAAAAGCAACAGGTTCATCCATTTCGTCAATAACAATTCCTTTAACCTTAGTTTGTGCAAAAGTTATTGTTGTAAGAAATAAATATATAAGCGTTATTTTTATTTTTTTCATTTTATGGTTTTTTAAAGATAAAAATTCTTTTCAAGTTGTTACCTGAAAAGAATTTTTTAATATCAATAATTGTGCCTTAATTAGTTCGCTGCTTGAGATTTTAGTCTCTGTATAAAACTTTTTTAACTGCTTTAATTACATCGTTTGCGTTAGGTAACCATTCTTCTAATAATACAGGAGAATACGGAGCAGGTGTATCTGCTGTGGTTAATCTTAAAATAGGAGCATCTAAGTAGTCAAATACATTTTCTTGCACTTGAAAGGTAATTTCAGAAGAAACACTAGCAAAAGGCCAAGCTTCTTCCAGTATCACTAAGCGATTGGTTTTTTTAACCGATTCAAAAATGGTATCGTGATCTAAAGGTCTAACCGTTCGTAAATCAATAATTTCTAAGGAAATCCCTTCTTTTTCTAAAATTTCGGCTGCTTTAAATGCCTCTTTAATTATTTTACCAAATGAAACGATGGTTACATCGGTTCCTTTTTGTTTAATATCTGCCACGCCAATTGGTAAGATATATTCGCCTTCAGGCACTTCGCCTTTATCACCATACATTTGTTCCGATTCCATAAAAATAACAGGATCGTCATCTCTGATAGCTGCTTTTAATAAACCTTTTGCATCGTAAGGTGTTGAAGGTACAATTACTTTTAAACCAGGTGTATTTGCAAACCAATTTTCAAAAGCCTGTGAATGTGTTGCTCCTAACTGACCAGCAGATGCTGTTGGACCACGAAACACTATCGGACAATTAAACTGACCACCGCTCATTTGGCGAATTTTAGCAGCATTATTTATAATTTGATCAATACCAACTAAGGAAAAATTAAAGGTCATATACTCTACAATAGGTCTGTTTCCTCCCATAGTAGAACCAATTGCAATTCCTGCAAAACCTAATTCCGCAATAGGCGAATCGATAACTCTTTTTGCTCCAAATTCATCTAACATTCCTTTAGAAGCTTTGTATGCTCCGTTGTATTCTGCAACTTCTTCGCCAATTAAAAAAATACTTTCGTCTCTACGCATTTCCTCACTCATCGCTTCAGCAATTGCTTCTCTAAATTGTATTGTTTTCATTTGTTTTATTTATTTTTAATTTGAAATATACCACATCCATAGTAATTATACTATTCAGTATTAAAATTTACTAAAAACAGTTTAATAGTACGTGGTTTAAATCCAATATGCAAAAGTACATAATTTGAATTAATTATTTTTAGATAAACCGTGTAAATTTTTTATAAAAAAATACTATGCACGCATAATAAATTAAAAAAATATTCGTACTTTCGTAGCGTTAAAATTTATAATAAAAAAACAATGAAAATATTAGTTTGTATAAGTCATGTACCTGACACAACGTCAAAAATTAATTTTACCGATGGTGATACTAAATTTGACACAAATGGTGTGCAGTATGTAATAAATCCTTTAGACGAATATTGTTTAACTAGAGCAATGTGGTTTAAAGAAAAGCAAGGAGCTTCGGTAACTGTTGTAAATGTAGGCGAAGCAAATACAGAACCAACATTGCGTAAATGTTTAGCAATTGGTGCAGATAATGCAATACGTGTTAATGCAGTAGCTACAGATGGCTTTTTTGTAGCAAATCAACTAGCTGAAGATGTTAAAAACGGCTCATACGATATGGTTATGGCTGGTAGAGAATCTTTTGATTATAACGGTCAGATGGTTCCAGGAATGTTAGCATCTATTTTAAATTACAATTTTGTAAATGCTTGTGTTGGTTTAGAAGTTGAAGGAAATGATGCTACGGTATCTAGGGAAATTGATGGTGGAAAAGAGATTTTAAGCACTTCTTTACCTTTAGTAATTGGTGGTCAAAAAGGTCTTGTTGAAGAAAAAGATTTGCGTATTCCTAATATGCGAGGAATTATGATGGCAAGAAAAAAACCATTACAAGTTGTTGAGGCAGTTGCATCCGATAAATTTACCGAAGCTGTAAATTTTGAAAAACCAGCTCCAAAATCTGCATGTAAAATGATAGATGCAAATAATGTTGCCGAATTGGTAGATTTATTACACAACGAAGCAAAAGTAATTTAGTATTAGCTAGTAAAAATTATAAAATAACTGTTGTTTATTTTGAGGAAAAAACTCAAAACGAACAACCAAAGAATAAAAAATATGTCAGTATTAGTTTTTGCCGATTCATCGGAAGGAAAATTTAAAAAAGTTGCTTTTGAAGTAACATCATACGGTAAACAACTTGCCGAAAAATTACAAACCAATTTAGTAGTAATGACTGTTAACGCAGATAATCCTACAGAATTACAAAATTACGGAGCAGAAAATGTTATAGCTATAAAAAACGATGCCTTAAAAACTTTTAATGCAAACGCGTATGCAGATGTAATTAAGCAAGTTGCAGATAAAGAAAGTGCAAACATAATTATAATAGATGCCACAGCAAATGGTGCATATTTAGCACCTATGGTAGCAATGAATTTAAAAGCAGGTTTTGCTTCTAATGTTATTGCTTTACCAAGCGATGTAGATCCTTTTACCGTAAAACGCAAAGCATTTTCAAATAAAGCATTTCAAAATACGGTTATTAAAACCGATACTAAAGTATTAGGAATTGCAAAAAATTCTTTTGGAGTACACGAAAGTGTAGCATCTGCAACGGTTAGTGAATTCTCACCTGAAGTATCCGATGATTTATTTACTGTAAAATCTACTTCTATTGAAAAAACTTCAGGTAAAATTACTATT
>CAYOWM010000002.1:8938-20594 GCA_964407635.1 uncultured Flavobacteriaceae bacterium | reverse complement strand
TTATTAACTTTGTGCCTGGAAGTCGCCACTGGCATATTCAAACCGTTAGCAAAGTCTATCGTCAATACAGGTATTTTATACCAAAAAATAAAATTTATTTATTGAATTATTTTGATAATATCCAACTTTTATCCGCAAAAATTCATGGAATTATCTTTATTATAATTCTTAAATTCAAAACAAATTACTCTATATATCCTAATACTTCAGGGTTTAGAATAACAAATTCGGTTCTACGGTTTTCGGCATATTCTGCTTTAGTACATCGTACACCATCTACACATCGGTTTACTGGTTGGCTTTCGCCATATCCTTTTGCGGTAATTCTACTTGGTTCAATACCATTTTTAATAATATATACCATAGTAGAATTTGCTCGTCTAGCAGATAGCTCATTATTATAAGCTTTTGTACCTCTCGAATCCGTATGCGAACCACCTTCTATACGTAATTTAGGATATTTTTTCATTATTGCAATTACTTTATCTAGTTCTCTTGCCGCTTCTTTGGTAATTCTACTTTTGTCTAATTCAAAATAAATAGGATTTATATTTACTACTACTTTATTTCGTACAATTTTAACTTCGGTTGTGTCGATAATTGGTTTTAGTAGTAATTCTAAATTCAATTTGGTTTTTGGTTTTTCGGTAGTTACGATGCTTTTGGTATCGTTTTCGTATTTTTCTTTACTTCCGTTTATGGTATAATTTTTACTACAAGGCAATAAAAATTTAAAAGCACCTTCTTGTGAACTACTTGCTGTTAAAATTTCTTTTCCAGACGCATCTAAAACGCTAACCATTGCATTTGAAATAGTTTTTTGGTTGTTTTTATTTTTAACAATTCCTCTTAATTCTTGGTTACAAATAACTTCTGGTGTTAGTTCTAAATCCACTTTATGGGTTTCGCTAGGATCGTTTATAGTAACTACATTTTCGCCATTTTCTAAAAAGCGGAATTTTGTAGCAACAATTCTAAAATTACTATCGCAAAGCACATCAAATTTATATTTTCCTTTTTTATTAGTTTTTGTAGATTTTAATACGTTTCCAGAAGCATCGACAACTTCTACAGTAGCATTAAAAATTGGTTTGGAGGTTTTCGTATTTCTAACTATTCCAGATAGAACTTGTGTACATTCAATATTTAATGGAGGAGAAGCGGTAAAATGGTAAATATCATCATCACCTTTACCAGATTTTCGGTTCGATGAAAAATAGCCTTCATCAATATCGTTATTTACAATCATTGCAAAATCATCGGCATCACTATTTATCGGAACGCCTAAATGAATGGCATTAGACATAGATTTTTTATAAATGCGAATTGCGTATATGTCTAAATTACCTAATCCTCCTTTTCTACTATCTGAAGAGAAGTATAAAATGTTTTTCTTATCAATAAAAGGAAACATTTCTCTACCTAAAGTATTTACTTTTCGCCCTAAATTTTTGGGTTTTGAATATTCATCATCACCTAAAATATCTACAACAAATATATCTGTTCCACCGTAAGTTCCTGGCATATCCGAAGTAAAATATAATTTTTTACCATCTCTACTAACCGCAGGATGACCAACCGAATAGTTACGATTATTAAATGGTAGAGGTTTGATATTAAACCATTTTCCTTTCGAATCTACTTCTGCTTTGTATAATGCGAGATACGTAGTTTTGTTTTTTTCTTCTTCTTTTAATCTTTTTTTACGCTGTCTTTCGGTTTCATTTGGATCTGGAATATGTTTTGCATCGCCATCAATTTCATTATTTCGTGTAAAATATACAGTTCTAAAATCTGGAGCATACGATACCGATGCTTCGTGGTATTTAGAATTTAAGGTATTTGAAAAATCTTTTAAATTACTTAAACTACCATCTTCGTTAATATCTGCTTGATATAAATCTAAAAAAGGTTGTTTGTTTCCTTCCCATTTTTTTCCGAATGCATTTCCTCTTGATGAGGAGAAAATCAATTGGTTATTTACTGAATATGCTGGTCCAAAATCCGATTTTTTAGAATTTGCTCGTAGGTTTCTTATTTCATATTCACCAGGTGTTGTTTGTGAAAAAACGGTAATTCCGAATGCTAAAAATATATAGAATGCTAAATTTTTCATACGTTTATCTATGTTTGAGGGTTGTGTTACTATTTACAAAATTACAATAAAGTTAATAAACTATTAAATTTATTTTTAATAAAACTTATTTTTTTAACCAGTAAGCAGGATTTTGCGGAATGGTATCTTTAATTAAAGCAAATACTAGTTTGGTTTTTCCTGTGGTGCTATCGGTATGAATAATACCTAAATTTTGTTTTATTTTTACCTTATCGCCTTTTTTTACAAAAATTTTATCTAAGTTTTTATATGCTGTGTAGTAATTTCCGTGTTGTAGTAAAACGGTTTTTAATTTTGTTTTTTTATCAAGCATTATAGCAATAACATCTCCTTTATAAATGGCTCTAGCTTTTGCGTTTTTTTCGGTAATGTAATGCCAACCATTACTCTTAATTTTAATTTTTTTTAGTTGTTCGTGCGATCGTTGTCCAAAATACCTAGAAACATATCCTTTTGCTACAGGATGTGGTAATTTGCCTTTGTTTGCAATAAAACTATTTGCTAATTTTTTTGCCTCAGGTGTAAGTTTTACGACACTTTTTTTACCTCCTTTTTTATTAGATTTTTTAGTTCGTGATTTTGTAATTACGCTAAATAGTTGTTTTTCAAAATTGCGTTCTTGTTGCTGTTTCTTTTTAATTTTTGCAATGTATTGCTTTTCTTTATCTTTTACTTTTTCTAGTAGTTGTTGTTGGGTTTCTTTGGCTTGGTCAACGGATTTTGTTTCTTCTAATTTTTTTGCAATTAAAGAGTCTTTTACTTGTTTTTTAAGTAATAAAGAATCGTTATATTGTTTTAATAAAATGCGTTTTTCTTTAATTTTATTTGCTTGTTCTTTTCGGTAATCTACATATTGTTTCATATACAAACTACGTTTGTAGGCTTGTGTAAAACTATTCGAAGAAAGAATAAACAGTAAATCGCTATGCTTATTTTTATTTTTATAGGTTTGCACTACAATTTTCGCATATTCTTTTTTGAGCGTTTCTAATTGACTGGTTAATTGTTTAATTTCTTTCGTATTTTCGGTAATTTCTTTGGTATATGCTTCGGATTCTTTATTTATGGTATTGATTAGTTCTTGTCGTACTTCAATTTTTTTATTGATTTCGCCTAATCGTGTTAGTAAGGTTTTTTCGTCTTTTTTGTTTTTAGATAGTAATTTATTTATTTGTCGGATTTCTCGTTGTAATTTTTTACGTTTTTGTTGTAATTGCTTTTTATTTTGTCCGAATGCTACAAAACCAAACAATAGTAAAAAAAGTATGCTAAATGCAGATACGGAACTCTTATTTATATGTATTTTACGAATTTGCATTAGAGTTTAATTTCTTTATAACCACTAGGTATTTTAAACGGAAAACTCAATTTTTCATTAAAAACAACTTTTCCATACGTAATATCTACGGTGTTTTTAGAATTTTCTTCTATTGCTTTAACAAAAATATTTTTAGGAAAATAAACACCATCTATTTTTTCGTAATCGGAATATTTTATAGTTAGCATTTTATTTTCTTGTGTAACTTCTTGTTTTTTTAATTTAAAAATGGAAGCATCTAATTGAAATAAAATATCAAAAAGTTCATTTTTTATTTTTGGTGTAAATACAAAACTGTTTTCTTTTGGTTGTGCATTAAAATTTTCAGCATCTAATTTATAAATTGCTTGACCAAGCAGTATATTTTGTATTTGTTTAAAGGTTACTTCTGTACCTAAAAAATTACTTAAAAGTGCAAAATCACCATCAAAATATTCATTAGTAAGTTTGTTATAAAATTGTACACGTTTGGGTGTGATTTTTAATTTACCAACATTTATTATAATTTTGCTAATACGCATCCAAATTACGTTGTCTTTTTCCATACGAAGGGAAACACTTACACTTGGTAAATCTTGTTTTCCTATGTAGTTTGCTTTGATAGAAGCTCGTATGGTTTTTTTGTCAAAGCTGTTTTTGTGGTATTTGGATATTACTTTGGTTAAAAGCATATTTTCTGTGTGTTTGTTTGTTTTGTTTTTTGTACTCTTACAGGCAGTAACCAAAAAACTAACGAGTATAACAAAAAGTATTTTTTTAATCATTTTAATTTGTCTTTCGTAAGGTTAACGCTTTTTGCTTATATTTTGTTGCTTTGGTGGTATTTTTTATTCCTAAATAAGCAATGCTTAGTTGCTCGTAAAAATCGGCTTCTAAGCTATTATTTTCTACAATAAAATCCAAACCAGTTTCTAAAGATTCGATTGCTTTTTTAAATTTTTGAGTTAGGTTTAGTGCTTTTCCGTTAATGTAATATACATAAGGTTGTGCAGGAAAAAGACTTAGACCTTCGCTACTATCTACTACTAATTCGGTGTATTTTTTTAATTGTAATTCTTTTTTTAGAAGTGCTTTTAAATTTTTAAAATTTTTGTTCTTTTGAAAGGTTTGTTTTTCAAAAGTTATGGAATTTTCATCTTTTTCGGAAGTATTTTCAGGTGTATTTACTTTCTTTTTTCGGAATAAAACACGCTTAAAATAATCTTTTCGGTTATCGAGCAGCTGCTGTTTTTCTAAATCCAAATAAACTTCTCGTGCTTTATTCTTTTCTTTATTTACAAGGTATAAATATATTAAACCGTTTCCGAAATGTGGTTTTTTTGCAGCTAACTCTTTTTGTAAGGCAATTGCTTTATCGTATTCGTACAGTTTTCGGTAAATTTGTATAGCAATTAGCTTAACGTATTCTTCTTTTGGTTTTTGTTGTAATACTTTTTCGATAAATTCAGCAGCATTTTCGTTTTGGTTTAATTTTAGATAATTTTTAGCATATTCAAAATTCATTGCCGCATTATCTGGATATACTTTATGGCAATTATCTAAGGCTTCAACGGCTTTATCGTAATTTTCTTTTGCTCTTTCTTGAATAGCTTTAAAAAAGGAATCTTGAAATTGTAAGAATTTCTTTTCTTTTTCCAAAACTAATTGTTCTGGTGTTTTTTTTAAAGAAAATTCGTTATCCTCTTGCGAAAAAATAGCTATCGGAATAAAAAGTATTCCGATAACTAATATACGTGCTATTTTTATTTTTTTGTTCATTTGTTATTTTAAAACGCTAAAATCACCAATACTTACCGAAGTAAAATCTCCGTGATATACAACTTCATTTCCTATCATTGAATTGGCTAAATCGGCATTTTTAATTTCTGTTTTATTTTGAATTAGCGAATGGTTAATAGTTGCATTTTCTACTACACAATCTGTGCCAATTGAAACATTTGGTCCAACAACACTATTTTTTATAACGGTATTTTCACCAATATAACAAGGTGGAATAATTTCCGAATTTTCTAAAACTACGGTGTCTGCCACTAAATTTTCGCCATCTTTTTTAGCATATTGTAAAATACTTGTATTGGTTTTTATGGTTATATCTTTATTACCACAATCCATCCAATCGTTTACTTCACCAGGAACAAATTTTGCTCCTTTTTTCTTTAAATTTTCTAAGGCATCGGTAATTTGATATTCACCTCTATCCATTATTTTATTAGCTAAAAGATATTCTATTTCGCTGCGTAAATCTTCTCCTTTTTTAAAGTAATAAATTCCTATTATTGCCAAATCCGAGACAAAATCTTTTGGTTTTTCTATAAAATCCGTTATTATACCATCGGTTAATTTTACAACACCATACGCACTCGGATCGGTAACTTTTTTTACCCAAATAGCACCATCTGCAGTTGGATTTAAGGTAAAATCTGCTTTAAAAAGCGTATCGGCAAATGCAACAACACAAGGACCATTTAAGGATTCTTTTGCTTGATAAATAGCGTGTGCTGTACCTAAGGCTTGTTTTTGTACAACTACAATTCCTTTAGTGTTTAAACTGGCAGCGATTTGCATTAATTTTTCGGTAGTATCGTCAGGAAAAGACGGACCAATTATAAAACAAATTTCGTCTATTTTTTCATGTATAACTCCTGCAATATCTTCTACTAATCGTTGTACAATAGGTTTTCCTGCAATTTTTGTTAAGGGTTTTGGTATGGTTACTGTATGTGGTCGTAATCGAGAACCGATTCCTGCCATAGGGATTATTATATTCATATTTTGCTTAATTTTTTAAAGACACAAAGATATGTAATTTTTATTGGATTGCATCTTGTTGCTTTTATAATTGTAAAGCAGATATTTTAAAAATCCCATACATATTTTGTACTTTTGTTTTTATGAAACAAGTAAACATAAAAAAAGAAGTCTTTTTAGGCGTTTTAGTAGGATGTATTTCTACAGCAATTGGATTTTACTTTTACACACAAGTTTTTAACGACTTTTCTATGAAATTTGTAAAAAAATTAATTGTTGAAGAGGATTATTTAGGCGATATATTAGTGTATTCTGTTGCACCAAACCTATTAACGTTCTTTGTTTTTATAAAACGAAAAGAAGATTATCGAGCAAGAGGCGTTATCTTAGCAACGATGCTCGTAGCACTTGGTGTTGCTGTTTCCTTATTTATTTAACATATGAAGTATTACATTTTAGTAGGCGAAGCTTCTGGTGATTTACACGCTTCCAATTTAATGAAAGCCATAAAAAAACGAGATAAACATGCTAATTTTAGATTTTGGGGTGGCGATTTAATGCAAAAACAAGGCGGAACGCTAGTGAAACACTTTAAAGAACGTGCCTTTATGGGTTTTTTTGAAGTCCTAAAAAATTTGCGAACCATTTTAGGGTTTATAAAATTTTGTAAAACAGATATCGCTAAATACCAACCAGACCATATTATTTTTATAGACAATTCAGGATTTAATTTGCGTATTGCAAAATGGGCAAAAGCACAAAATTTTAAAACAAATTATTATATTGCTCCGCAAGTTTGGGCAAGTAGAGCAAGTAGAGTTGCCGATATAAAACGCGATATTGATAAACTTTTTGTAACCCTTCCTTTTGAAAAAGAATTTTATAAAAAATATAATTATCCTGTCCATTTTGTAGGACATCCGCTTTTAGATGCTATTGCTAACAGAAAACCAATTAACGAAATAGAATTTAGAAAAGAAAACCAACTTTCCGATAAGCCAATAATTGCATTATTACCAGGAAGTAGAAAGCAAGAAATAACCAAAATGTTATCGGTTATGCTTAAAATGGCAGATAAATTTATCGATTATCAATTTGTTATTGCAGGAGCTCCAAGCCAAGATTTTAGTTTTTATAAGCAATTTATTCACACCAAAAATGTACAATTTATATCGAATAAAACTTATGATTTATTATCGGTTTCGTATGCTGCACTAGTTACTTCTGGTACTGCAACACTCGAAACAGCTTTATTTAAAGTTCCGCAAGTAGTTTGTTATAAAGGTGGTTGGATTTCCTATCAAATAGCAAAAAGAATAATTACATTAAAATACATTTCATTAGTAAATTTAATCTTAGATAAAGAAGCAGTAACCGAATTAATTCAACATGATTTTAACGAAAATAAATTAGAATCCGAATTAATTGCTATCTTAGACGGCAAAAAAAGAGAACAACAGTTTGAGGACTATTTTACTCTAGAACAAAAACTTGGTGGAGTTGGTGCTAGTGAAAAAGTTGCTAAATTATTAATTGAATAATTGTTATGTAAAATGAAAAATCCAGAATTAGATTTAGCATGGAATTTTATCGAAAAAACCGATAGAAATATTTTTTTAACTGGTAAAGCAGGTACTGGTAAAACCACTTTTTTACACAAAATAAAAACCGAATCTAATAAACGATTAGTGGTTGTTGCTCCTACAGGTGTTGCTGCAATTAATGCAAAAGGCGTTACCATACATTCGTTTTTTCAAATGCCTTTTGGACCTATAATTCCTGGTGAAACACGACAAAACACTAGCTTTAAGCATAAATTTAGCAAAGCGAAAATAGATATTATCAAATCCATTGATTTATTAATAATCGACGAAATTAGTATGGTTCGTGCCGATTTATTAGACGGAATTGATCAAGTTTTAAAACGATACCGAGATAGAAATAAAGTTTTTGGAGGTGTACAAGTGCTAATGATTGGTGATTTGCAACAACTAGCTCCGATTATTAAACCACACGAATGGAATTTGCTTAGAAATCATTACGAAAATGCCTATTTTTTTAGTAGCCATTCCTTTAAACAAAGCGATGCAATAAAAATAGAATTAAAACATATTTATAGGCAAGATGACGAAAAATTTATTGCAATTTTAAACGAAATCCGAACCAATAATCTTTCCGATACATCGATAAAAACCCTAAATCAAAGATACCAACCAAATTTCAAACCAAATAAAAACGATGGGTACATTACCTTAACCACACACAATAATAGAGCTAAAGCAATAAACGATGCAGAATTAAACCAATTAAAAGAAAAATCCTTTTTTTATAAAGCAACCATCACAGGTAAATTTAGCGAATACGCCTATCCTACGCAAGAGTTATTAGAATTAAAACTAGGTGCACAAGTAATGTTTATAAAAAACGACAGCTCTTTTGAAAAAGAATATTACAATGGTAAAATTGGTAAAATTGTACAAATTGATAAAAATTCCATTTATGTACAATGTCCTGAAGATTCTTTTGAAATTGAAGTAAAAAAAGAAACTTGGGAAAACGTATCCTATACCATAGATGACGAAACCAAAAAAATTATCGAGAAAAAAGCAGGTTCGTTTACACAAATCCCTTTACGTTTAGCTTGGGCAATAACCATACACAAAAGCCAAGGACTAACCTTTGAAAAAGCAATTATCGATGCCGAAGCATCTTTTGCTCACGGACAGACCTATGTTGCCTTAAGTCGTTGTAAATCCTTAGAAGGAATTGTACTAAAAACACCAATAAGTACAACTAGTATTATTAACGATAAAAAAGTATCTAATTTTACCGAAAGCATTGAAAAAGAACAACCAAACACTAAAATTTTAGCAGATTCGCAAAAAAAATACCAATTAAATTGTATTGCAGAATTGTTTAATTACTACACTTTTTTATTTCCTATTAAACGAATTATAGATATTTATTACAAAAACAAATCTAGCCTAAAAGGAAATATTATAGAACCAACAAATGCATTAAAAGACGAAGGCATTACCGCTATTTTAAAAATCAGCAATACCTTTAAAGAGCAAATACTACAACTATCCGAAAATATAAATGAAATTGAAAACGATCCAATCATACAAGAGAGAATTTTAAAAGGAATTACCTATTTTTTAAACCATACAAATTCTAAAATACAAGCATCGTTAGACTCTATAAATTTCACAACCGATAACAAACAAGTTAAAAAAGATTTAACCAAGCAATTAGATGCATTAGAAGAACTTACCCAAACAAAAATAACGATTTTAAAGGGATTACAAAATGGTTTTAGTATTAAAAAATATTTAGAAATACGAGCTAAAGCAATTATCCAAACCAAAGAAAAATCAAAGAAAAAAAGAAAAGAAATTGTAATTACTAAACATCCTATTTTATTTGATACCTTACGTCAATTACGTGCAGTTTTAGCAAATGAAACCGATGTACCGCATTTTCAAATTTTTACGCAAAGTGCTTTATTTGAACTTTGCGAATATTTGCCAACATCAAAAAAAGAATTAGTAAAAATTAATGGTTTTGGTAAAATTCGTGTTCAAAAATACGGAACTGAAATTTTAAAAGTTATTGCAGAATATCGTAATGAAAACAATATAAAATCCGAATTTAAAATAAATTTTGAAATAGAAAAAAAGCAAAAAAAAGTAAAGAGAGAAAGCACCAAAAACATTTCTTTAATTTTATTTAAACAAGGAAACTCTGTTGAACAAATTGCCAAAGAACGCAATTTAGCTATTACTACAGTCCAAGGACATTTAACCCATTTTATACCAACAGGCGAAATTAAAGCAACGGATTTAATGCCTAAAAAAAAATATCTTGAACTCAAAAAAATAATGCAAAATATTAAATACGAAGGGTTTAAAGAGTTAAAAGATAAAATTAGTGATAAATTTACCTATGCAGAACTAAAATATGTGCATACAGAATTAAATGCAGAATATGTTTAGTGTTAAGCATGTAGTATTTCAGTATACAATAATTGATATTATACGTTACCCATACTATTCACTACCAACTAAACACTAAATAGAACAAAAACAAACAGTCATATATTATTATTTTTCTATCTTTGTTATACTAAAAATCATATAAATGCTTCAAAAAATACTACCATTCTTAATTTGGTTGCCTTTAGCTAAAAAACACTGGAAAGACGATTTAATCGCAGGAATCACCGGAACAATAATAGTAATACCACAAGCCGTTGCCTTTGCAATGATTGCAGGTATGCCTCCGATTTACGGATTTTATACCGCAATGCTAACGCCTGTTATTGCAGCAATATTTGGTTCGTCTTATCATTTAGTATCTGGACCAACAACCACTAGTTCTATTGTTTTATACGCAATAATTAGCAAATTTGTAACACCAAGTAGCGATATTGAAGCCTTTGTTTCTTTAGCAATTTTACTCTCTTTTATGGCAGGAGTTGTAAAACTACTTATGGGAATTGTAAAAATGGGAAAACTAGTAAATTTTGTATCTAATTCTGTTGTAATAGGTTTTTCAGCAGGTGCAGGAGTGCTAATTGCATTTAAACAGTTAAAACATATTTTCGGAATTAAAGTACCACAAGGCTCGTCATTTTATAAAATAATTTCATACATAGTAACACATATTGAAGAAACAAATTGGTATGCTTTTGCTGTCGCAACGATAACTTTAGCAATTGCCTTAACCATCCGAAAAATTAAAAAAATATCTAAATTATATATGCTTTTTGCAATGATTATCGGAAGTTTTTTAGCTATTTGGTTTGGAGGTGCTGCAAATGGTATTGAAACCGTAGGAAAAATCCCTTCAAATTTACCACCTTTTAGAATGCCAGATTTTAATTTTCAAAACATGAAAATGCTTTTTTCAGGAGCCTTTATTCTTGCTATTTTAGGTTTAGTAGAAGCGGTTGCAATATCTAGATCTATTGCTATGCATACGCATCAAAAATTAAATGCAAACCAAGAATTTATCTCACAAGGAATATCAAATGTAGTTTCTAGTTTTTTCTCGTGTTATACCAGTTCTGCTTCGTTTACAAGATCAAGCATTAATTACCAAGCAGGAGCAAAAACACCGATGTCTGCTGTTATTTCTGCTGTTGGATTGATGCTAGTAGTACTTTTATTTGCCGAATACGCCAGTTTTTTACCAAAACCAGCAATGGGAGGAATTATATTATTAGTTGGCTATAATCTAATAGATTTTAAACACATAAAATTAATTTTTAAAAGTAGTAATCGCGAAATAATTGTATTTGGCGTTACCTTTTTAGGTACATTATTTTTAGAATTAGAAGAAGCCTTAATTTTAGGTATTTTAATGGCTTTACTATTCTATTTAGAAAGAACCTCTAAACCACATATTGCTGAATTAGGTTTGAGTACCGATAGTAAGTTTGTAAATATTATCCGAAATAAAGACACCAAATC
>CAYOWM010000002.1:0-8838 GCA_964407635.1 uncultured Flavobacteriaceae bacterium | reverse complement strand
CAAGATGTGCTTAAAAAAGGTGGTTTTATCCAACAAATTGGTTATGAAAATTTCTTTAAAGACAAACGAACTGCCATTTCGGAAATTCATAAAAAATTTAAAATACCTTGCACTATTAAAGTTTTTGAAGAGTGTAAATAGTTTTAGATGGTACCAATAATTTGGTGTAAAATTAAGGAAATAGTATTTTTACTGTAATTTTAAGACATATATAAAGCATTAAAACATATTTAATTAAACAGAAAAGACACAAATATTTAATGTTAATTTAACGCTGTTATTTTGTAATATTACGTATCTTTGTAGCAAATAATTAAATTTTAAACACTATATATTATGAAAAAAAATTACTTTTTATTGGTTGTAACATTATTTGTAACAGCTATTTCCTTTTCTCAAGTTACGGAATTATATTTCAGTAAGTATGCAGAAGGCTCTTCAAACAATAAATTTATCGAAATTTATAACGGAACAAGTGCAACAATAAGCTTAGATGATTATGCTTTTCCATCGGTATCTAATGATCCAACAGTTGTTGGAGAATACGAATATTGGAATACCTTTGCTCCAGGAGCATCCATAGCACCTGGTGATGTATATGTTGTAGCACATAGCTCCGCAGATGCGGCAATTTTAGCACAAGCTGATATGACTTTTAACTTTTTGAGTAATGGTGATGACGGAATGGCTCTTGTAAAAGGAGGTGTGTTTACCGATGCAAACAACGATGGTGTTGTAGATGCAGGTGAAATGACTGGTTTTCAAACATTAGATTGGATTGGCGATTGGAATGGCGATCCAGGAGCAGGTTGGGAAGTTGCAGGTGTTGCAGATGCTACAAAAAACCATACTTTAATAAGAAAATCATCTGTTTGTGGTCCTAATTCAAGTTGGGATGATGCAAGAGGTTATGATGCAGCTTCCGATACAACTTCTGCTGCAGCATCTGAATGGATTGTTAATGCTATTAATTCAGGTTGGGACGTTTTAGGTTCTTATACTGGTTGTCAATCAAATCCTACTTTATCTATTTCATCTCCAGCAGATGGTTCTACAATTTCTGCTACTACAAGTGTAGATATTGTTTTTGTTGCAGATAATTTTACAATTGGTGCTCCAGGTACAGGTGCAGATGGTCATGTACATTATTCTACTGATAATGGTGCAACGTGGACACCTTACACTACTACAGCTCCAATTGCAATGGCTGTAACTCCAGGAAATACGTATACAATGATGTTGAAATTAGTAGATGATTCACATGCAGATATAGTACCAGCAGTTACTGCTCAAACAACATTTACCGTTGCATTACCTTGTGATTTATTTTTAGACGTCATCACAACAACTTGCGATGCAGCTGCAACTTATACCACAACAATTACTTTTACAGGTGGAGGAACGGCTCAATATACTTTAAATGCTAGTGCAGGTACTGTTGGTGGAGATGATCCTGCTTTAATGGCAACAGGTACTATTGAAATTACAGGAACTCCTGCAGGTACAAATATTGTATTTACAGCAGTTGGTGATGTGCAAAATTCTAGTTGTGATTTAACAAGAAATATTACTTCTCCTGCTTGTGTACCAGCTACTTGTACAGGTGTTGGTTCTATTATTGTTACCGAAATTATGAAAAACCCAGGGGTAATAGCAGATGGAGCTGGTGAATATTTTGAAGTATATAACACAACTGCTAGTGATATAGATATGATTGGATGGGATCTTAAAGACGATGGTAGTAATTTACATACAATTGCTTCATCTGTAATTGTTCCTGCAAACGGCTATGCTGTTTTTGGTATTAATGCAGACACAAGTACTAATAATAATGTTACCGTAGATTATGAATATAGTGGATTTAACTTATCTAACGGAACAGACGAAGTTATTATAGAATGTTCTGGTACTGTAATTGATGCCGTTTTTTATAGCGATGCAGATTTCCCAGATACTACAGGTGTTAGTATGGAGTTATCTACAAATTATTACGATGCTACGGCTAATGATAATGGTGCAAATTGGTGTGATGCTACTTCTGCAATTAACGGAACTACCGATATGGGAACTCCAAACGCTGCAAACGATTGTAATGTTGCATCTGTTGGTTCAAATGAAATTGAAGGTTTTTCAATTCATCCAAACCCTGCTAAAAATATTATTTATGTAAATACATTAAACAACAATGCTAAAAATGTAGAAATGTTCTCTATTATTGGTAAAAGAGTATATGCTAATACCACAGTAGATAACAACTTTAGTGTAGATGTTTCTAAATTTAATGCAGGTTTATATATTTTAAAAGTTTCAGAAGGAAACAATACTTCTGTTCAAAAAGTAATTATCAAATAATTATTTTTTAATAAAATTTTAAAAGACTGCCTTTTGGCAGTCTTTTTTATTTACTTTTGGTTTCAAAAGAATACAATATGAAAATAGCAATTATAGGAACAGGAAATCTTGGTAAGGCAATAGCAAACGGATTGTTAGAATCTAATGTGGTAAAGCCAAAAAATTTAACCCTAACCAAACGAAATTATAAAACTTTAGAAAAATACAAACAACAAGGAGTTGCAATTACCAATGACAATTTAAACGCTGTAAAAGGTAAAGATTTGGTATTTCTTTGTGTGCAACCACATAAATTAGATATTGTTCTGCAAGATATTTCTAATGCTTTAGATGGCAAAATTGTAATTTCTACCATTACAGGAATAACCTTAAAAACGTTTGAAACTAAAGTAAATAATACCGTTATTTTATTTAGAGCAATGCCAAATACAGCAATAGCAATTAAAGAATCGATGACTTGTATTGCAACGAATAACGCTTCCGAAAAGGAAAAAGAAATCGTTAAAAATTTATTTTCGCATTTGGGTGAATCCTTATTTATTGAGGATGAATTAATGGGTGCTGCAACGGTGTTAGCTGCTAGCGGAATTGCTTTTGCAATGCGTTATGTTCGTGCATCGATGCAAGCAGGAATTGAAATTGGTTTTGAAAGTGATGAAGCCCAAAAAATTGCTGCACAAACTATTAAAGGAGCAACTTCTTTACTATTAAATAATAATAGCCATCCTGAAAGTGAAATTGATAAAGTAACTACTCCTTTAGGGATTACAATTACTGGTTTAAATAAAATGGAACAAGCAGGTTTTAGTTCGTCTTTGACGCAAGGTATCAAAGCATCTTACGATAAAATTAAAAAGGTGTAACGAATATGAAAAAACACGAAAAACATAAAAACTTAACCAAACGGAATAATGGTAATTTTGCACCAAACGAAATTGCTATTTTAGGTTCAAAATGTGCAATTATTAGTGAATTAGTGCAAAATATCACTAGAAAGCTAAAAAATAAATATAAAATAGCTTATGTAGATGCTTCGCATAATTTTGAAAAAGAAATTCCGTTTTTAGATACTTTTACGTTTAATAAAAACGGATTTGTAGATAGCACTAAAGTAGAAAATGATAATCCGTATAATGTAAAAGTGAGTTTAAATTCGTATGATTTTACCTTTATAAACGGAAATCATTACAAAGCCAATCAGCAAATTTTAATTTTAGATGCTAGTAAAGAAGCTTCTGTTTTAAAACGATTAGAACAATTAAATAATGTACAATTTATTATAACATTAGATAAAAACCTAAAACTTTTTCCGTTTTTAAACGAAAAATATCCTACACTAAAAAACGTATTGGTATATGATTTTTCTGAAACAGATAAAATTTCTGCACATATCGAAAGACTTATTCAACAAGAAATTCCAAATGTACATGGTTTGGTTTTAATTGGTGGTAAAAGTACCAGAATGGGAACAGACAAAAGTCTTTTGCAATACCATAATAAACCACAAGGCGAATATATATTTGATTTATTAAAAGACTCGTTAAGTGGTGTATATTATTCGGTTAGAGATAAAAAACAAAGAAAATCAGGAGAAATAATTGTAGATACTTTTTTAGATTTAGGTCCTTTTGGAGGTATTTGTTCGGCTTTTAGAGAAAATCCAAATACTGCTTGGTTGGTAATTGCAACCGATTTACCTTATATAGATAAAACCGTAATTGATTTGTTATTACAACAAAGGGATTCTAGTAAAATTGCAACAGCATTTAAAGGAAAAAACAAACAATTTCCAGAACCGTTAATTACTATTTGGGAACCAAAAGCCTATCCTATTCTATTAAATTACCTAGCTCAAGGATATTCTTGTCCTAGAAAGGTATTAATAAATAATGCTGTTAAAATTGTAGAAATTGACGATAAAATAATCAAAAATTTTAATACTATTGCAGAGTATGAGTCGTTTGATTTAAAATAGAAACCCTTACAATTTGTAAGGGTTTTTTATGTGGAGATGGAGGGATTCGAACCCTCGTCCAAACAAGTAACTATATTACTTTCTACATGTTTAGTTTTTGCTTAATTTTTGTCGTAAACCTGACCAAAAACAGCCTAATTTACGCTTAGCTTCTTTAATTTCGATGCAAAACCGAAGCCTTTTTACATCTATGTTAACTTTTACGATGCCGCTTAACAGAACGCCGTTAACCAAGGCTTTCATAGCGACATTTAGCTTTCGCACCTAGTGCGACGAGGCTTTATCTTACTGTAATTCAGATTAAGCAGCTAAAGCAAAATTATTTTCGCCGTTTAAAAATTTGAAATAGCGTTTTACGAGTTTTCAACTTCATTACTCGACATGCTTATAACACAATTGACCTTGCTGTCAAATCCAGTCATCCCCAAAGAACTAATGCAAAGATAGATATTACTTATACAATAACTTGTAAATTGTTAAGAAAATCTGTTTCGTAAATTCTTTTTTATTTCTACATTTACTCGTATTTTAGCACAAAATTCATTCCAAAATTAAAAACACCATATATATTATGAAATTAGCCATTATTAAAGAACGTAAAAATCCACCAGACAGACGAGTAGTTTTTTCACCAGAAGCTTGTGTAGAACTATTAAAACAATTTCCTGATTTAGAAATAAAAATTGAAAGTTCGGATATACGTGTTTTTAGTGATGATGCCTATAAAACAAAAGGATTAACCGTTACCAACGATGTGTCGGATTGCGATGTAATGCTTGGTGTAAAAGAAGTTCCGATTGATGCTTTGATTCCTAATAAAAAATATTTTTACTTTTCGCATACTATAAAAAAACAACCATACAATCGTGATTTATTACGTGCAATGTTAGCTAAAAATATAGAAATGTTTGATCATGAAAGTATTGTAGATGCTAAAAACCGACGTGTAGTAGCTTTTGGTCGTTATGCAGGAATTGTTGGTGCGTATAATGGCTTTAGAACTTTTGGTTTAAAATACGACTTGTTTAATCTACCAAAAGCAGAACATTTAGATAGTCAAGTAGAATTAATTTCAGAATTATCTAAAATAAAAGAAAAACTTCCAAATATTAAAATCATTTTAACAGGAAAAGGTCGTGTTAGTAATGGTGCAAAAGAAATGTTAGATGGAATGGGATTACCCCAAGTATCGTCTTCCGATTTTAAATCAAAAACTTATAACGAATCTGTTTATGCACAATTAGATGTGTTAGATTACAACCAACGAAAAGATGGTAAAATATTAGATAAATACGATTTTTATAACCATCCACAAGAATATAAAAGTAGCTTTATGCAATATGCCGAAGTTGCTGATTTTTATATTTCAGGACACTTTTATGGTGTAGGTTCACCGTATATTTTTACACGTGAGGATATAAAAAAACCAAATTTTAAAATAAAAGTTGTTGCTGATGTTAGTTGTGATATTGATGGTCCTGTTGCATGTACTATAAAACCTTCCACTATTGCAAACCCAATTTATGGTTACGACCCAATAACCGAAAAAGAAACGGATTTTAAAAAGGAAAATGCAATAGCTGTAATGGCAGTGGATAATTTACCTTGCGAATTACCTAACGATGCATCGGTAGGTTTTGGAAAAATGTTTGCAAAATATATAATTCCTGCTTTTTTTAACAACGATAAAGACGGATTTTTAGCTCGTACACAAATGACAAAAGATGGTAAATTAACCGAAAGGTTTCAATACTTACAAGATTATGTAGATGGAAAAGAATAAATTTTCCTAAAATGAAATAAAAAATGTGAAATCTACATTATAATTTAACTATACGTATATGCAATATCAAGCACAATTAAAAAAGATGCTTACCGAATATCAAAATCCGATTCAGTATTATTTAGAAACGGAATCGGATTTTATAAATGTAAATCAATTAATAGATAAAAATGTTAGTATTGAGTTTGAACGATATCAATGTTTGTCGTGTAATAAAAATAAAAAAATATTCCGTCAAGGATATTGTTACGATTGTTTTACAAGCTCTGCTCAAGTTGGTGATTGGATTATGAAACCCGAACTAAGCAAGGCTCATTTAGATATTGCAGATAGAGATTTAGACTACGAAAAGAGCGTACAATTGCAACCACATATTGTATATCTTGCCTTATCTAGTAATGTAAAAGTTGGTGTTACACGAAAAACACAAGTGCCAACACGTTGGATTGACCAAGGTGCAAGTAAGGCTTTAGCAATTTTAGAAACACCAAATAGATATCTTGCAGGTATTACGGAAGTTGCATTAAAAGAATTTGTTTCCGACAAAACAAGTTGGCAAAAAATGTTAAAAAATGAAGTTTTAGAAACCGATTTAATTAGCGAAATGCATCAACTTGAAAAACATATTCCAAAAGAAGCAAAACCGTATTTTTTGGCAGATAATAAAGATATTTATGAGATAAATTTTCCTGTATTACAATATCCTACAAAAATTAAAAGTCTAAATTTAACCAAAACACCATATATTACAGGTAAACTAAAAGGGATAAAAGGACAATATCTTATTTTTGAAAACGGAAGTGTTTTTAACGTACGAAATAATGAAGGAAATGTAGTAAGAATAACGATTGAAAGCTAAAATTATGAATGTAAATCCGAAAGATTTTTATATAAAAGAGAAGGCATATTACGCTTTAAAATTAACCAAAATAAAACAAAAATTACTGCAATCTAGCCTTATACGATTAGTGATTTTTGGTAGCACTGCTTACGGAATTTATACCACAATTAATTATACTAGAATTGTATTTTTAATAGCAATAATTGGTATTCCTAGTTTTTTATACTTCGTTTCTAAACATACCGATTTACGATTAATAAAACAAAAAATAGAAGCGTTAATTAAAATTAATGCTACAGAAATTTCGGTTATAGAAGGTGATAAATCTAATTTGCAAACAGGTAGTGAATTTATAAATCAAAAACACCAATTTAGTTATGATATTGATTTGTTTGGTAAAAATTCGTTTTTTCAATACCTAAACCGAACGGCAACCAGTGCAGGAAAATACCTTTTAGCAAAATTGGTAACTACTAATCAAACAAATGCTATTTTAGAAAAGCAAGAAGCAATAAAAGAGTTGGCAAACAAACCAAAATGGCGACAAAATTTTACTGCAACAGCTAGTTTGGTGCAAACCGAAACAAATACTAATTTTATTGTTAAATCTTTAAAAGAACACAAAGCGTCCTTACCAAAATTTATGCAGTTTGTTCCGATGTTGTTTTTTGCAGGTTCTATATTGCTTTTTAGCTTAAATTATTTTGCCGTACTTCCGTATAAAATAACGGCAATTTGGTTTGGCTTTGGAATGGGAATAAGTAAAAAGTTTCTGAAAAAAGTAGGTGATTTATATCAAAAATCAAATTTAGCAAAAGATACTTTTAAACAATACTATCAGTTGCTTTTACTTATCGAAAAGGAAAAATTTACTGCAAAAATTCTACAAAATCAACAACAAAAAATAAATTCGCAAAATAAAAAAGCATCCGAAATATTTAAAGAATTTTCTAAATTGTTAGATGCCTTAGATCAACGAAATAATATAATTTTTGCCATTTTAGGAAACGGATTTGCTCTTAGAGATATCCATTTTTCATATAAAATTGAACAATGGATACAAAAAAATCAAAAATATATAGAAAATTGGTTTGAAGTAATTGCTTTTTTTGATGCTTATAATAGTTTTGCTAATTATGCTTTTAATCATAAAGAACACGTTTTTCCTAGTATAGAAAACGCCAATTTTACCATAAAAGCAACCAATTTAGGGCATCCGTTACTTGCAAAAGAAAAACGAATTGATAATGATTTTTATATTAAAGATAACGAATTTTTTATTATTACAGGAGCAAATATGGCAGGAAAATCCACTTTTTTGCGTACTGTTTCGTTAAGTATTATTTTAGCAAATAATGGTTTGCCTGTTTGTGCAGAAAAATTTGAGTATAAGCCTATAAAACTTATTACTAGTATGCGAACTAGTGATTCATTAAGCGATGACGAATCGTATTTTTTCTCGGAATTAAAACGATTGAAATTTATTGTAGATGCTGTTAAAACCGACACCTATTTTATTATTTTAGATGAAATTTTAAAAGGAACAAATTCTACCGATAAAGCCATTGGTTCGCGTAAATTTGTAGAACGTTTAGTACAAAGCAATGCAACAGGAATTATAGCAACACACGATTTAAGTCTTTGTGAAATCGCAACCGAATTGCCACAAGTAAAAAATTATTATTTTGATGCCGAGATTATAAAAGACGAACTCCATTTTGATTATACCTTTAAAAAAGGAGTTTGCCAAAATATGAACGCTTCGTTTTTACTTAAAAAAATGGAAATTGTGTAATACCATAAATCCGCAAAAATTCGGAGCAAAAGTTACAAAAAGTTATCAAATTTGCTTGTAAATGCAAAATAATTAATCTAACTTTACAACAG
>CAYOWM010000001.1:0-27611 GCA_964407635.1 uncultured Flavobacteriaceae bacterium | reverse complement strand
TTTTAATAAACGATCGCTAACAATCAAATTTTCTAATGGTTCGCCAATAATATTATTTGCATGGTATTTTACATTTTTATAAACTGTTTCGTTAAATCCAACAAATCGCTGAAAAAATCTAAAGACCTCTTCTATAACATTATTTGCACTTAAAAATACTATTTTATCGGCTTTATAATTTGTTTCTGCTAAAGCAAATGCTGTAATTGCCGAACCAAAAGAATGTGAAATTACCGAAAATGGTTCTTGCGGTTTTACATAATTCAATAAAGATATAAAAGCATTTTTACAAACAAAAATATTGGTGTATTTTTCTTTAGATTTGTGGTGTGCTGGTAAATCAAAAGTAATAATACGATATGTACCTTTTTCTATCAAAGCATTTATAAATTTCCCTAAACTTCCTGCATTACTATCCCAACCATGCAATAAAAAAACCAGTTTTCCTTTAGGGTTTCCTAATTCATAAACATCTAAAACACCTTCAGAATGCAAAACATTTATTTTAGTTGCCTTATCGTAAAATTCTTGTTCTTTTCGCTTAGTACCTTTTAAACGCACTTTCTGAAAAAATTTTATAGCACTTTTCCCTGCACATTTTGAACAAAAAAATGCGAAAACATTAAGGTAATATTTATAAAATACTAAGCTGTTTTTCATGGTATGGTACAGTGTTTAAATAAAAATACAATTAATAATACTACAAAGAAAAAGACTACAAAAAGTAGCCAATTATCTAAAAATATTTGTAGCAATTCCAAAGTTATCTAAAATAATTTAGGCAAATATATACTATTTCGTTTGATTAATTATCTTTTTATATTGACTAGGAATAATCAATTCGTGATTTTTAAATTGTCTGTTAAAATAACTAACATTATTAAATCCTGATTTAAATGCAATATCCGAAATTCGATCTTTAGGATTATTTGACATTAATTTTTTTGCGAATTTAATTCTTTCGGAATTTACAAAATCAATTGGTGAAACACCTAAGGTATTTTTAAATTGTTTAAAAAAATGTGAAGAACTCATATGTGCTTTTTCGGCAAGTGTATCTACGGTAATATCTTTTTCGGTTAAATTATCTTTAATGTATTTTAAAACACTTCCTATACGAGTATCGGTAAAAATATCTTTACATAATAAAGTCTGTTTTGCCTTAGTTTGCAACAATCGCACGATTAACTCTTGAATCATTAAATCTAAAATAACATCTTTTGATTTTGCACCATTAACAAATGTTGTGGTTAACCTGTTAATTAAATGATTGACTTCTGGCTGATTGGTTAAATGTGAAGAAACCTCATCTAAAGACCAATCGGAATCGGTTCTGTCAAGTACAACCTCTTCGTTAAATTTATATACAATTTCTTTAATTTTTTCTGGATCAATAGCTAAGGCTAAACATTGCGTAGGATTTTTAGGATTTGCAATAGGAAAATCAATAATTAAATCTTTTTTTGAAGGTACTACTACCGATTCGCCTGGTAAAAATTCAAAGGAAGGCATATTTTCTAAATGCATTACTTTTTTACCTGTTAACATACTTGCTATAATAGGAAAATCAAAATTCAGATGCACTTTTTCTGCAACTTTATGCGTTTCGAATATATTCAATTCCGAGTATTCTGAACTATAAATAGTTCTATTTTCTACCAAAGAAACTAATTTTCTATTTTGCTTATGGTTACTTAAAAATCTGTTTTTCATATAACAATAATACTAAAAAAAAATGACTTTTTTGAAATTTGATAGAAATGTATTAGTATTTAATAGATATGTGCAATTTTTAATCATTTGATTAGCATACATTTGTAACATAATTTTCTTTTTTATTATAATGCTAATTCACATTTAAGGGGTTTGAATTAGACAAAAAGACCAATAATACTCTTATTGGTCTTTTTTATAAAACTGAAAATTTTCAAAACGGATTATTAACCTTAATTTTATATATACTATGAGTTACAAAAAACCTAATTTTAAAGAAAAGTATGGGAATTTTATCAATGGCAAGTTTGTCGATCCTGTAGATGGTGAATACTTTGAAAACAAATCACCAATAGATAATTCTTTAATTGCGAAATATCCGAGATCTAAAAAAGAGGATGTAAACAATGCTGTAGAAGCTGCCAATGCTGCAAAAGAAGCTTGGGGAAATACAGCTGCTGCGGAACGTGCAAATTTGTTAAATAAAGTTGCCGATATTATTGAACAACATGCAGAAGAATTTGCATTAGTAGAAACTTGCGACAATGGTAAAGCAATTCGTGAAACCATAAATGCAGATGTGCCTTTATCGGTAGATCATTGGCGTTATTTTGCTTCGGTTATTCGTGCAGAAGAAGGTACAGCTACAGAGCTTGACCAAAACACACTTTCTATGAATATTAAAGAGCCTTTAGGTGTAGTTGCACAAATTATTCCTTGGAATTTCCCATTATTAATGCTTTCTTGGAAAGTACCTCCTGCTTTAGCTGCAGGAAACTGTGTAATCTTAAAACCAGCAGAACAAACACCATCTTCTGCAACTTTATTAATGGAAAAAATTGCCGATGTTTTTCCTCCTGGAGTTGTAAATATTATTCACGGATTTGGTCCTGAAGCTGGTAAACCTTTAGCGTCGCATTCTGGTGTGGACAAAGTTGCCTTTACTGGTGAAACAACTACTGGACAATTAATTATGCAATATGCATCTAAAAACCTTAATCCTGTTTCGATGGAATTAGGTGGTAAATCACCAAATATTTTCTTTAATTCCGTTATGGATGAAGATGATGCGTTTTTAGATAAAGCTATCGAAGGAGCAGTTTTATTCGCTTTTAACCAAGGTGAAGTATGTACTTGTCCTTCTCGTTTATTAGTACAAGAGGATATTTACGATGCCTTTATGGAAAAAGTTGTTGCTCGAACAAAAGCAATAGTACAAGCAAATCCGTATGATGTAAACACCATGATGGGTGCGCAAGCATCTAACGACCAATACGAAAAAATATTATCCTATATTAATATTGGTAAAGAAGAAGGTGCAAAAGTATTAACTGGAGGAAATGCTTGTAAATTAGATGGCGAATTTGCTAACGGATTTTATATTGAACCAACTATATTAGAAGGACATAATAAAATGCGTATATTTCAAGAGGAAATTTTCGGACCAGTATTGGCTGTTACCAAATTTAAAGACGAAGCCGAAGCAATTGAAATTGCAAACGATACACTTTACGGATTAGGAGCTGGTGTTTGGACACGAGACGCACACCAATTATACCAAATTCCAAGAGCAATAAAAGCTGGTAGAGTTTGGGTAAATTGTTATCATGCATATCCTGCTCATGCTCCATTTGGAGGTTATAAAAAATCTGGTTTTGGTAGAGAAACACATTTAATGATGATGAACCACTATCGCCAAAATAAAAATATGCTAATTTCTTATGATAAAAATAAATTAGGGTTCTTTTAAAATAGATTATCAAGTATTTTTATAAAGTCATAGTTTTAATTTAAAACTATGACTTTATACTTTCAAATTATATTTTTATATTTACCAATAATTTTTAAAAATGGAATTTAAACGAGTAGCAATTACCGAACAAGCAGCAAAAATCGTACAACAACTCAAAGAAAAACACGGTGAATTAATATTTCATCAAAGTGGTGGTTGTTGTGATGGCTCTGCTCCTATGATTTTTGAAAAAGGAGACATGTATTTAGACGATAGCGATATCCTTTTAGGACAGCTCGAAGGCGTAAATTATTACATGAACGAAGAACAGTTTGAATACTGGAAACACACCTTTCTTACCGTTGATATTACCGAAGGTAGAGGTTCTAGTTTTTCCTTAGAAATACCTTTAGGTTTGCGATTTATCATTCACTCAAGATTATTAACCGAAGAAGAAAACAAAGCATTAAACAACTAAATTTTAAAATATGGAATTAAAAATAAAATCAGAAAAACAATACCACGATTATTATAAAAAATCTATTGAAAATCCTGAAAAATTTTGGGGAGAAATAGCCAATAATTTTACTTGGCATAAAAAATGGAATAGCGTAGTTGAATATGATTTTACAATTCCGAAAATAGAATGGTTTAAAAATGCTAAAGGAAATATTACCGAAAATTGCCTAGACAGACACCTAGAAACTATTGGCGAAAAAACAGCAATTATTTGGGAACCAAACAACCCTAAAGATAAAGCAATTCACCTATCCTACAATGAATTACACAAAAAAGTATCGCAATTTGCCAATGTTTTAAAAAATAATGGAGCAAAAAAAGGCGATAGAATTTGCCTATATATGCCAATGGTACCAGAACTTGCTATTGCCGTTTTAGCTTGTGCTAGAATTGGTGCTGTACACTCTGTTGTATTTGCAGGTTTTTCATCTAAAGCCTTGGCTAGTAGAATTGACGACGCAAAATGTTCTATTTTATTAACTGCAGATGGTGCTTTTAGAGGTAATAAAACCATCGATTTAAAATCCATTGCAGACCAAGCTCTAAAAATGAGTTCAAGTATTGAAACCACAATCGTTTTAAAGCGAATAAATTCCGATATTACCTTAACCAAAAATCAAAAATGGTGGCATGAGGAAGTTAAAAATGCTTCCGAAACTTGCCAAGCAGAAATAATAGATGCCGAAGATATGTTATTTATTTTATACACTTCTGGCTCAACAGGAAAACCAAAAGGAATGGTACACACTTTTGCTGGTTATATGGTAAATACTGCTTTTACTTTTCAGAATGTATTCCAATACGAAAAAGAGGATATTTATTGGTGTACCGCAGATATTGGTTGGATTACAGGACATAGTTATATTGTTTACGGACCACTTTTACAAGGTGCAACTACACTTATGTTTGAAGGAATTCCTACTTTTCCTGACGGAGGACGCTTTTGGGAAATTGTTGAAAAACACAAAGTGAATCAATTTTATACTGCTCCAACAGCAATTAGAGCATTAGAAAAATTTCCGTTAGAACTTGTTACCAAACACGATTTATCCTCGTTAAAAGTTTTAGGAAGCGTAGGCGAACCCATAAACGAAGAAGCATGGCATTGGTACGATACGCATATCGGAAAAGGAAAATGTCCGATTGTAGATACTTGGTGGCAAACCGAAACTGGTGCAATGATGATTGCATCTCTAGCAGGAATTACACCACAAAAACCAACATTTGCAACTCTACCAATGATAGGTGTACAACCTGTTTTATTAGATGAAAATGGTGCATTAATCGAAACTAATCCTGCCGAAGGTCGCTTGGCAATTCAATTTCCTTGGCCATCTATTGCAAGAACTATTTACGGAAACCACCAACGCTATAAAGAAACGTACTTTTCTACATTTAAAGGCAAATACTTTACTGGAGATGGTGCATTACGCGATGAAAATGGTTTTTACCGAATTACTGGTCGTGTAGATGATGTAGTAATTGTTTCAGGACACAATTTAGGTACTGCTCCAATAGAAAACGCCATAGACGAACACAAAAAAATTGTAGAATGTGCCGTTGTTGGTTATCCACACGATATAAAAGGAAATGCATTATATGCGTATGTAATTCTGTATGATAATGTAATTGGCGATGACACACTAAAAAAAGAAATAAACAATCTTATTTCCAAACAAATCGGACCAATAGCAAAATGCGATAAAATTCAATTTGTAACAGGTTTACCTAAAACACGTTCTGGAAAAATTATGCGTAGAATATTACGAAAAATTGCTTCCAATGATATGGAAAATCTAGGGGATATTTCTACCTTATTAAATCCTGATTGTGTCAAATCTATTATTTCGGAAAGGTTATAATCTCATAAATATTCAATAAAAAGTAATATCTTGCAATAAAAACAATTTTGAGTATTACGCATAACATCCTTTCTAGAGCTTTTAAAAATGCCGAAAACATTTGTATCAATCGCGATTCAAAATTAATTTTCTTTAGCGATATGCACAAAGGCGATAATAGTTATGCCGATGATTTTGTACATAATGTTGCTATCTACAAATATGCACTAGAACATTATTACCAAAATGATTTTATTTATTTTGAACTTGGAGATGGTGTAGAACTTTGGGAAAATAAATCGTTTGAACCAATTTACAATACCTATAAAGAAATATTTGATTTACAATTAAAATTTCACAAACAAAAACGATTACACTTACTTTGGGGAAATCACGATATGGTTTTTAAAGATAAAAATGTAGTAGAAAAAATGTTAAATCGGTTTTTTACAGACAAACAATCTAAAGATAAAAAACTTTTTTTTAATGTAGATTTCAAAGAAAGTTTGTTGTTAGACATCGATGGCACAGATAAATCCATCTTTTTAATACACGGACATCAAGCGGATTTTATGAATTATAGTATGTGGAAATTTAATCGGTTTTTAGTACGCTATCTTTGGATGCCTTTACAAAAAACATTTGCCATAAAAGATCCAACCAGTCCTGCTAAAAATTACAAAAATTCTATTAAAGTAGAACGAAATTTAAAAAAGTGGATTGTAAAAAACAACCATCAAATAATAATTGCAGGACACACGCACAGACCAAAATTTCCGCTACCAAACGAAGTGCCATATTTTAACGATGGTAGTTGCGTACATCCTAAATCCATTATTGGAATTGAAATTGAAAACCTTGAAATTTCTTTGGTAAAATGGCACGTAAAAAATAAAAAAATCACAAAAGAAACCCTCGAAGGACCAACGGATTTATCCTTATATTTTTCCTTCTCGATCTAAAAGATATACTTTATGAACTTTTTTAAATAATTCCGAATACTCTATAAAATAGGTTACTGCTTTATTTTATACGCATAATTCATACAAGAATGTAATACCTCTTGAAAAATATTAAAAACAAATTATCATTATGTTAGAATTAAAAGACTTAAAAATTATACTCATCTTTATATTTTTCACTTACTCATGCAAATCTAAAGAATTGTTATTAGAGAAAAAAACAGAAAAATGTATAAAAAAGGAATTTAAAAAGAGTATCTATAATATTGAACATATCAGTGATAAAAAATTTAAAGTCTTAGAATATTTTAAAATGACCAAGAACATTAATAAAACATTAATTAGAGGTGGATATATTTTAAAAAACGATAAAAAAAGCTATCAAAATTTATTATTGAATTTAACGAGAGATGGAACAAATGAATTTGCTAAATCATCTATTTATTTAGAATTTGAAAAAAACGGATATAATTTTATCTCTGTTTACTCTAATTTGTTTGGAAATTGTTCATATCTATATTTAGAAACAAAGGATAAATCTATTTTAAAAAGATTGCGTCGTATTATAAGTCTTTTTGAAGAAAAAAGTTTTTTAGATAAAGAACTTATTAAAGCTTTTATTGAAGTTATACCTAGCAAAAAGTTAAATGATGAATTGTATATAGGATATATTTATTTTTTAGCTGATATTATTATAATTAATAAGCTTTCTTGACTAGCCACTGCTTACCAAACTACACATAGCACCATTACATAACAAGCATAAAAAACAATCAAAAAAAAGAAGTATCATTTATAAAATGATATAAAACCCTTTTAATATTGTAAAAACACTAAAAGGGTTAAACTATTTATTTTACCATCTAATAACAGCACTTGCCCAAGTAAAACCACTACCAAAAGCAGCAAGAACTACTAAATCACCTTCTTTAATTTTGCCTTGTTCCCAAGCATCTGTTAAAGCAATAATAATACTTGCAGCAGTAGTATTACCATATTTTTGAATGTTATTAAAAACTTGATCATTTGTAAGTTTAAATTTTTTCTGAACAAATTGCGAAATTCGTAAATTAGCTTGATGCGGAATAAACATATCGATATCACTAGCAGATAAATTATTTGCTTGTAAACCTTCGTTAATTACTTCACTAAAACGAACAATAGCATGTTTAAAAACAAATTGCCCATCCATATATGGATAAAAGGATATGTCTTCCTCTTTATTTGCTAAAATTTCAGGAACCCAATGCCTAATACTTGGCGAAACAACGGCTAGTTTTTCGGCATGTTTACCTTCGGAGTGTAAATGTGTAGATAAAATACCTTTGCTGTTATCTTCTTCTCTAGACAAAACACAAGCACCAGCACCATCACCAAAAATTACCGAAACACCACGACCACGAGTTGTTTTGTCTAATCCGTTAGAATGGTATTCCGAACCAATTACTAATACATTTTTATACATTCCTGTTTTAATAAATTGATCTGCAGTAGATAAAGCGTAAACAAAACCAGAACATTGGTTACGAATATCAATCGCTCCGATAGTATTCATATCTAACATTTCTTGAATTTGTACACCACAACCAGGAAAAAAATAATCTGGACTTAAAGTGGCAAATACAATAAAATCAATATCGTTTTTAGTTAAACCTGCTCTTTCAATGGCTATTTTTGCCGCTTTTGCACCCATTGTTGCAGCAGAATCCGTTTTATCTTTTATCCAATGCCTTTCTTTAATACCTGTGCGTTCTTGAATCCACGCATCATTTGTATCCATAATTTTGGATAAATCGTCGTTTGTTACAACGTTATCTGGAACGTAAAAACCGAGTCCAGTAATTTTTGAGTTATACATTTTGTGTTGATTTAAAATTAGTCAAATATAAAGATTTATTATAAAGTAAATACAGCATTTGTCAGTTTATTAAATTTTAGGATAATTTTATTATTATTTTTATAAGCAAATAGTACCTTTGCCAAATTATGTTTAAACAATTTAGCTTATTTATAATCCTTTTCGGAAGTATTCTGCTACAAGCACAAATTCGTCCTGTATCTAAAGGAAATATTCCTCAATTTAGTAATCGTCTTAGCGAATCTGATTCTACATATCGTAAAGAGGAAGTAGATGTTAAACTAAGCGGAAAAACTAAATATTCCGATTATAAAATTTTTACACGAGATAGAGATACCACTTACGTAGATACTACTCTTACGATTAACAAATACTATACATTCAATTTTATACGAAAAGATAATTTTGAATTATTAGCTTTTCACAACCAAGGGCAAACCTATACTAACTTAGCATATAATTTTGATGAAGTGTCTTTATATCCTAATTTAGGAGCAAGAGCAAAACACTTTAATTATTACGAAATTAACGATGTTACCTATTACGAAGTACCAACGCCTACGACGGAATTAGCTTGGCGAACAGGTTTAGAACAAGGACAATTTTTAGATGCTTTAATTACCTTAAACTTAACCAAACGGCACAATATCTCTTTAGCATACAAAGGTTTGCGTTCTTTAGGTAAGTACCGAAATACATTAAGTAGTCATGGTAATTTTAGAATGACCTATCTATTTAGGAGTAAAAACGAAAAATACCGTTTGTTAAGCCATATTACAGCACAAGATTTATACAATCAAGAAAATGGTGGTTTAACACCAGAATCTATTATTTTGTTTGAAGCAAACGACTCCGATTTTAAGGATAGAGGTAGAATGATAACCAATTTTGCCGATGCCGATAATATGTTGCGAGGAAATCGCTATTTTTTAGAACACGATTTTACCTTTTGGAATAGAAAAGACTCCACCAATACCAGTACTAGTAATTTAAAAATCGGACATACATTTACGTACGAATCCAAACATTACGAGTTTAACCAATCTAATGCTAATACGTATTTTGGCAATAGTTTTACCTCTAAAATAAAAGATAAAAACCATTTAGAAACCTTGTATAACGAAGTATTTGTAAGTTTAAAATCGCCAATTATTTTAGGACGATTAAAATTTATGTTAGCAAATTATAACTATACACAAAAATATAAAAACGAATTATTTATAAACGGACAAACTATTCCGCAAAGTATTTCAGGTAATATAACTTCCTTAAAAGCAAAATGGCATACGTATTATAGAAACATAAAAATTAAAGCAGATATTGGTGTAAATATCGCAGGAAATTTAACAGGAAATTATATTAAAGCAGTTGCTCAATATAAAAAAGATAGTGTATTTACCTTAAAAGCAACTTTAGCAAATTCTAGCAAATCGCCTAATTTTAATTTTATTTTAAACCAATCGGATTACAAAGCATATAATTGGTACACGAATTTTAAAAATGAAATACAGCGAAATTTAAAATTTGAATTTATTTCTGACAAATGGCTAACCGCTTCTGCACAAATTACACAATTAGATAATTACACCTATTTTTCTGATTCCGATGCCGATGGACAAGCAAATCCGTTACAATACGATAAAACAGTAAATTATTTAAAAATAAAAGCCTCTAAAAATATTTCGTATAAAAAATTCCATTTAGATAATACTTTGATGTATCAAAAAGTGGCATCAGGTTCCGATGTTTTTAAAGTGCCACAACTGGTAACTAGAAACAGTTTGTATTATAGTAATTATGTATTTAAAAAGAAACCAATGTATTTAGAAACAGGAATTTCATTTAAATACTTTACCAAATACTATGCAAATGCATATAATCCGTTATTATCCGAGTTTACAATCCAAAATACTGTTGAAATTGGTAATTTTCCGATAGTAAATTATTTTATTAATGCTCGAGTACGACAAACACGAATTTATTTTGAGCTAGATCATATAAATTCTCTATTTGGAAAGAAAGATTATTACACAGCACCATCATACCCATACCGTGATTTTGTAATTCGTTTTGGTTTGGTTTGGAATTTCTTCATTTGATTATTTGTTAGTATGGTTTATTTTTTTACTTTTGTGCTTGAAAAAGAGCGTAATGGAAATAAAACAAAAGAAAAAAAGAGTAAGAGAAGTAAAGAAAAAAACTTCCGTAAATTTAAGTTTATATTATAGAGCTTTTATAAAAGAACAAATAGCTACAGGTAGATTCTCTTCTGCCTCTGATGTAATGGTTTTTGGTTTGCGTTTATTAGAACAAGAGGATATTTTATTAGAAAAAAAGAAAAAAAGAAAAGCAGTACTAAAAAAGTAAAACTCCACTTTTTTAGAGTAACTTTTATTACAATAAAAAATATTTTTTTGCGTATCTTAGCGGAATTTTAATCGTATAATTATGAAAAAAAACATATTCTTTATATTGCTTGGTTTTATGTACGTATCCCAAGCTCAAAACCAATTAGCAATTCCGCCAACAATAACCGATACGAATATAAATTTGACCTTGCAAAACGGAACGCACCAGTTTTTTTCAGGACATGATACCGCTACGATGGGAGCAAACGGAAATATTTTAGGACCAACTTTAATTATGCAAAAAGGCTCTAATGTAAATATTAATGTAACCAATAATTTAGGGCAACCAACAACCATACATTGGCATGGAATGCATATTTCTGCTTCAAACGATGGTGGTCCACATACTGTTATTGCTCCAGGAACAACTTGGAATCCGCAATTTACTGTTTTAAACAATGCATCTACTATGTGGTATCATCCGCATTTAGACACACATACCGATGAACATGTAAGTAAAGGAATTGCAGGATTAATTATTATTAAAGATCCAGAGGAAGCAGCCTTAAATTTACCAAGAACTTATGGTGTAGATGACTTTCCGTTAGTAGTACAAACAAAAGATTTTGATGCAAATTATCAAATTGTAAACCATTCTAATAACGACGATACGATTATGGTAAACGCAACGGTTGATCCGTATGTAGAAATGCCAGCACAAGTAGTACGACTTCGTTTGCTTAACGGTTCTACACAACGTGTTATGCGTTTTGGATTTACAGCGAACAAAAGTTTCTATCAAATAGCAACAGATGGTGGTTTACGTGAAATGCCTTTATTTACTACTAGATTGCAATTAGCATCAGGGGAACGTTCTGAAATATTAGTAGATTTATCTGGAATGGAAGGGCAAACCATTTATTTAATGAGTTATGCATCGGAATTTGGAAACGGAATTTACGGAGGAACAGCACCAGGAATGAATCCAAATATGCCTTTGACAAATTACAATCCAAACCCTTTAAACGGAGCAAATTTTAATATTTTACAAATTAATGTAGTTGCACAAACTGCAAATCCTGTTACTGCAATACCTAGTAATTTAGTAACGATTACACCATATTTAGAAGCAAATGCAGACGCACAACGTTCGTTTAGTTTGCAACCAGTTCAAGGTGGTTTTAATCAATTAAATGGCGATTTTGTTATTAACGGAGCAAGTTTAGATATGAATACTATTAACGTAACCGTACCTCTAGATAATACCGAAGTTTGGACAATTAGTAATAATTCAGCAATTGCACATCCGTTTCATATTCATGATATTCAGTTTAATATTATATCGGTTAATGGTGCTACACCACCTCCAACAGCACAAGGTTGGAAAGACACCTTTTTAGTTCCTGCAGGTGGAGGACAACTTAAAGTAGTTACCAAATTTACCGATTTTGCAGACGATGCTATTCCGTATATGTATCATTGTCATATGTTAACACACGAAGATGGAGGAATGATGGGACAATTTGTTGTGGTAGATCCAAATGCAGGAGTAAACGACTCTACCTTAAAAAAAGGTTTTGTGCTATTTCCAAACCCTTCGGATAATATATATATGACAGCAAAATTAAATAATCCAAATGAAAAAATTAGAGGTTACGCCGTAATAAACGAGTTAGGGCAAATTATGTATTACTTAAAAATAGATGATAACGAGTTAAGTAATATGTATTCTTTTCCTGTTTTTGAATTAAGTTCAGGTGTTTATACACTTAGATTGTATTCCGATAAGAAAATTTACACCAAGCAATTTATAAAAAAATAGGGATTATTAAAATAATTGGTTAAATTTTATACAAGTAAAATACCTAGATTAAAAATAAACGTTATCAACGGTTTGTGTATGTAGTGGTAGTTTTGTACTAATTTTGAGTTTAGGACTTAGTATAAAACCACCGTTAACTATGCACTTTGATACTGCCAATTTTTTATTTTATTAGTTGTATTAATATTCCAATTACACCAATAGTTAGGCATAAAGGAGAAAATAATTTAGAATCCATTTTCCCAAAATCAGTTTGTTTGATTCTTTTAAAAAACCCAACGTATTTAAATTCTCCAATTGCTCTTAAAATAAAAATACTTGAGATAATCCAGCCTCCATAAGTTAATATCCAACTTGGTATTTGAACATTAATAAGTCCTGATTTGAATAAATAGAAAATACCAAATATTGTCAACCCTGATCCAACAATGAGTGTAGAAAATTTATTAGGTTTTAAAACACTTTCTCCATTCTCGTTTGTAGGAAGAGCATTTGCTAAACCCCATTTTCCACCAAAAATCCAGTAAAAATGTATGCCTCCAAGTGCTATAAAAATGATTAATAATACTATTGATAATACTTCCATTATTTATATGTTTTTTAGTTTATTAATATGTTCCGATTGTTTTATATTGATTGAATATGGTGTAATTTTATCCGTTTATTCGAATATTATAATATTAGTTTTATATGCAATTACCGTTGTAAAAGATATATTAAATTCAGGTTAAAATAATAGCCATAGTTAATTTTTTTAAAGAGTTAGAACGGAAAAAATTACTAATTTATAACGTATTTTGATGTTTAACTGGTATTACTCTACATTAAAATCAAAAATTTGTTTAGTATGTTCTTTGGTTTTTACTTTTTTGATGATGTTTTCAATAACGCCATTTTCATCAATAATAAAAGTAGTACGATGAATACCATCATATTCCCTACCCATAAATTTTTTCGGACCCCAAACACCAAAAGCAGTGATTACTTTTTTATCCTCATCTGCTAATAAATCAAAAGGCAATTCGTTTTTAGTTTTAAAATTTAATTGTCTTTTTGGCGAATCGGCACTAACTCCTAATATTTCATAACCTTTATTTTGGAATTCTGTATAATTATCTCGTAAGTTTTTAGCTTCTGTGGTACAACCTGGCGTACTAGCTTTCGGATAAAAAAATACAACTAGTTTTTCACCTTTAAAATCACTTGATTTTATTGCTTTTCCATCTTGGTTTATAGCTTCAAAATTTGGAGCTACATCGCCTATTTTTAAATGTGTCATTTTATTTAGATTTATTTAGTGCTAAAATACTACATTTGTTTCATAAATTTACCAAATGAACAAAAAAGAACGCGTAGAATTTGTAATAAATACTTTAGAACAATTATATCCAAAAGTTCCGATACCCTTAGATCATAAAGATGCTTATACGTTATTAATTGCTGTTTTATTATCCGCACAAAGTACCGATGCAAGAGTAAATACCATAACACCAAAATTATTTGCAAAAGCTGATAATCCGTATGATATGGTTAAATTGTCAGTAGATGAAATTCGTGAAATTATTAAACCAGTAGGACTTTCGCCAATGAAATCAAAAGGAATTTATGGTCTATCAAAAATGATTATTGAAAAACATAACGGTAAAGTTCCAGATAATTTTGAGGACTTAGAAGCTTTTCCTGCTGTTGGACACAAAACAGCAAGTGTGGTGATGAGTCAAGCATTTGGTGTTCCTGCATTTCCTGTCGATACACACATACACAGATTAATGTACCGTTGGAATTTAACTACTGGTAAAAATGTAGTACAAACCGAAAAAGATGCCAAAAGATTATTTCCAAAGGAACTGTGGAACAAACTCCATTTACAAATAATTTATTACGGAAGAGAATATTCTCCTGCAAGAGGCTTTGATATAAATAAAGATATTATAACTAAAACGATTGGTAGAAAAGAATTTTTAAAAGATTCGTAAAATTGCCTATTAATTTTAACAAATTGAAAAAGAGAATGCGTACAAAATAAACTAGATATTTTTTATTTAATTTATATACAAAAATTGTAAGTTTGTATTTCTAAAAACAACAATAGTTGTAACGAAAAAATTATGGATAGATTTTCATTTCTAAATGCGATACATACCGAGTTTATTGAAGAACTGTATCAAAAATATTTAAAATACCCAGATGCTGTAGAGGCAAGTTGGCGAAGTTTTTTTCAAGGATATGATTTTGCAAACGCTAATTATTCTTTAGAAGGCGAAGAAAACCAATCACAAAATGGTATATTAACAACTGCAATTCCTGAAGATGTACATAAAGAATTCAAAGTAATTGACTTAATAAACGGTTACCGAACAAGAGGTCATTTATTTACAAAGACCAATCCTGTTAGAGAAAGACGACATTACGTTCCTACACTTGATATTGAAAATTTCGGTTTGTCAAAGGCAGATTTATCAAAAACGTTTGAAGCAGGAGAAATATTAGGTATTGGTAGCCAAACATTAGCCGAAATTATTAAGCATCTAGAAGCAATATATTGCGATTCTATCGGAATTGAATATATGTATATTCGTAATCCAGAAGAAATTAAATGGTGGCAAAACCGTTTAAACGAAAACGACAACCATCCTAAATATACCGTAGAAGCAAAAAAATACATACTTTCAAAATTAAACCAAGCAGTAACTTTTGAAAGCTTTTTACAAACAAAATATGTAGGTCAAAAACGATTTTCCTTAGAAGGTGGTGAAACGCTAATCCCTGCAATTAGTGTTGCTTTATTTAATGCTGCAAACAATTTTGGCGTTAAAGAAACGGTTATCGGAATGGCACATCGTGGTCGTTTAAGTACTTTAACGAATATTTTCAGAAAACCAGTTAGAGAACTGTTTAGCGAATTTGAAGGAAAAGATTTTGAGGATCAACATATCGATGGTGATGTAAAATATCATCTAGGTTTGACTCTAGATAAAACCTATCAAAACGGTGCGAATATCATTATGAATTTAGTACCAAACCCTTCGCATTTAGAAACCGTTGACGCTGTTGCGGAAGGAATTACTCGTGCAAAGATAGATACTGTTTATAATAATGATAATTCCAAAATTTTACCAATATTAGTTCACGGAGATGCTGCTGTTGCAGGTCAAGGAATTGTTTATGAAGTAGTACAAATGAGCCAATTAAACGGTTATAAAACAGGTGGAACAATTCATATTGTAGTAAATAATCAAATTGGTTTTACCACAAATTATTTAGATGCAAGATCTAGCACCTATTGTACGGATGTTGCTAAAGTAACCTTATCACCAGTTTTACACGTAAATGCCGATGATGTAGAAGCAGTAGTACATGCAGTAGAAATGGCTCTAGAATTTAGAATGAAATTTAAACGCGATATTTTTATCGATTTATTAGGATATCGTAAATATGGGCATAACGAAGGTGATGAACCTCGTTTTACGCAACCAAAATTATATAAAGCCATTGCAAAACATAGTAATCCGTTTAAAATATATTCTGAAAAATTAATTACAGAAAACACGGTAAATGCCGATTATATAAAAGGGATTACAGCAAACTTCAAAGCAATGCTTGAAGCGGAATTTGAAAAGTCCAAACAAGATAAAGTATCAAAAGTAAAACCGTTTATGGCTAAAACTTGGGATGCTTTTATACGTGCTGGATTAGAAAGAATGCTAGTACCAGTAAATACTACTTATTCTAAAAAGAAACTGCAAAATATTGCAAAAGTAGTTTCGACAGTACCTGAAGGTGTTAAATTTATTCGTAAAGCCGAACGAATTCTTAAAGGTCGTGATAAAATGGTTTTTGAAACCAATACCTTAGATTGGGGAATGGCAGAAACTTTGGCTTATGGCTCACTTTTAGAGGAAGGATTTAATGTTCGTATTTCTGGTGAAGATGTAGAAAGAGGAACGTTCTCGCACAGACACGCTATTCTTAGAGATGAAATTTCCGAAAAACGGATTAATCTTTTAGATACCAATCCTAATAATAAAGGAAAATTTTATATTTATAATTCACTTTTATCCGAATACGGAGTTTTAGGTTTTGATTACGGATATGCTATTGCAGAGCCAAATACTTTAACCATTTGGGAAGCACAATTTGGTGATTTTGCAAACGGATCTCAGATAATATTCGATCAATATATGTCTGCTGCCGAAGACAAATGGAAATTACAAAACGGAATTGTAGTTTTATTGCCTCATGGTTACGAAGGACAAGGCTCCGAACATTCATCAGCAAGAATTGAGCGTTTTTTACAACTTTGTGCAACCGATAATATGACCGTTGCAAATTGTACCACTCCAGCAAATATTTACCATTTGTTACGACGACAAATGAAACGAGATTTTAGAAAACCTTTAGTGGTCTTTACGCCTAAAAGTTTGTTGCGACATCCAAAAGCAATCTCTACTATTGAAGAATTGGCAGAAGGAGAATTTAACGAAGTAATTGACGATACAATCGAAGTAAATAAAGTTAAAAAAATGGTTTTTGTTTCGGGTAAATTTTATTACGATTTACTTGCAGAAAGAGAAAAACTACAACGAGAGGATGTTGCCTTAATTAGAATAGAACAACTATTCCCTTTAAATAAAGAAAAAATCAATCAAATTATAAAAAAATATACAAAGGTAACAAAATACATTTGGGCTCAAGAAGAACCAAGAAATATGGGTGCTTGGAGCCATATGTTAGAGCGTTTTGATATGGTAGATAAATTAGAATTATGCTCTAGACCTTTCTATGCAGTACCTGCAGCTGGTTCAAGTACAAGATTTAAACGAAGACATCAACGTGTAATTGATTGTGTATTTAGTAAATAAAGTAAGATAAATTAAAAAATAAACAAAGCAATTTTAAACGATAAATTGCGGAAAACTAAAAATTAGAATTATGATTTTAGAAATGAAAGTTCCATCACCAGGAGAATCCATAACCGAAGTAGAAATTGCACAATGGTTAGTAGAAGATGGTGATTATGTGGAAAAAGATCAACCAATTGCTGAGGTAGATTCCGATAAAGCAACCTTAGAACTTCCTGCCGAAGAAAGTGGTATTATTACGCTTAAAGCAGAAGAAGGCGATGCTGTTGCAGTTGGTGCTGTTGTTTGTCTTATTGATAGAAGTGCAAAAAAACCAGCAGGAACTTCCGAAGATAAACCAACTGAAAAATCAGTAGAAACTCCTAAAGAAGAAAAGAAAGCGGTAGAAACAAAAACAACCTACGCTTCTGGTACTGCTTCACCTGCTGCTAAAAAGGTATTGGCAGAAAAAGGTATAAATCCTACAACGATAAAAGGTACAGGAAAAGATGGTAGAATAACCAAAGAGGATGCTGTAAAAGCAGTTCCGTCTATGGGAACTCCTGCTGTAAACGGACAGCGAACTTCGGCTCGTAAAAAAATGTCTATGCTTAGACGTAAAGTAGCACAACGTTTGGTTTCGGTTAAAAATGAAACTGCAATGCTAACTACTTTTAACGAAGTAAATATGCAACCAATTTTTGATTTGCGTAAACAATACAAAGAAACATTTAAAGAAAAACACGGTGTTTCTCTTGGTTTTATGAGCTTCTTTACTAAAGCCGTTGTACGTGCTTTAGAAATGTATCCAGATGTAAATAGTATGATTGATGGCGATTTTAAAGTTGCGTACGATTTTATTGATATTTCCATTGCAGTTTCTGGCCCAAAAGGTTTAATGGTTCCTGTAATTAGAAATGCCGAAAATCTATCTTTTAGAGGTATTGAAAGCGAAGTAAAACGCTTGGCAATACGAGCAAGAGAAGGACAAATTACCGTAGATGAAATGACTGGAGGAACATTTACCATAACTAACGGTGGTGTTTTTGGTTCGATGTTATCTACGCCAATTATTAATCCTCCACAAAGCGGAATTTTAGGTATGCACAATATTGTAAACAGACCTATGGCTGTAAATGGACAAGTAGTAATTCAGCCAATTATGTACGTTGCATTATCTTATGACCATCGAATTATCGACGGAAAAGAATCGGTTGGTTTTTTAGTTGCTGTTAAAGAAGCATTAGAAAATCCAGTTGAACTATTAATGAATAACGAAATTGAAAAAGCGTTAGAATTATAATTTAAACCTAACATTATATTTTATAAAAGCACCATTTAGGTGCTTTTTTTATGGAATTATATCGCTTTTCCCTCCTGTTTTTTTTAGGAGTTTTGTTTCTTTAATTACCATACTTTGCGATATACTTTTGCACATATCGTAAATAGTTAATGCTGTGATACTTGCACCTGTTAAAGCTTCCATTTCTACGCCAGTTTTACCTGTTATGGTTACTTTACATAGTATTTCAATATTTTCCGAATTGGTAATATTTATATCAATATCTACACCATTTATCAATAACGGATGGCACATCGGAATTAATTCTGCTGTTTTTTTAACCGCTTGAATTCCTGCTACAATTGCGGTTTGAAAGACTGGTCCTTTTTTGGTAAATAATTCGTTTTTATTAAAATTTGAAATAATTTCTGTTCCTAAAAACATTTCTGTTTTAGCAATGGCAGTTCGTTTTGTGATGTTTTTATCACTAACATCTACCATTTTTGGTTGGTTTTTTGGATTTATATGTGTAAAATCAGCCATAATTTAGTGGTTTTCTCTAAAGCTAATATAGTTAAAATATTCGCCTTTTTTAAAGCTATTTTTTCCTTTTGGTAATTCTAAAAAGGCATCTGCATCTACTAGATTTGCAAGGTCTCCAGAACCGTTTCCAGTAATGGGTGTTGCATAAGTTGTTCCGTTTTTATTTTGTAGTTTTACTTGTAAAAAATAGGTTAAATCTGGTTTAAAAATGTAATCTTGGTCTAAAACGGCAAAATTATTATTGGTATATTCTATTTGTATGGATTTTTTATACCAAGGATAAAAATATCGCAAACAACTTACAAATGTAGAAACAGGATTTCCAGGAAAAGCAAAAATAGTTTTAGTGTCTTTTTTACCAAACCAAAACGGTTTTCCAGGTCTTTGGCTTACGCGATGAAATAATTTTTGCACTCCTAAACTAGCTAAAACTTCAGGGATAAAATCAAATTTACCTTTGCTTACCGCTCCGCTAAATAGCAAAACGTCGTATTTTTGTAATAAATCGCCAATTATTTGATGTAATTTTTCTTTGTTATCATTTATATGAATGGTTTTGGCTTTAATTTTAAGTCTTTCCATTAGGGAAATTAGTGTATATACATTCGAACGTCTTATTTGATGTGCTAACGGATTTTGATTCACATCTACTAATTCATCACCTGTAGAAATAATAATTACTTTAGGGTTTTTCGCTACCTTTACAGTAAATTTTCCTACGGTTGCTAAAACACCAATATCAGCAGCACTAATTGTGGTGTTTTTTGTTAAAATTACAGCATCTTTTTTTCGGTCTTTGCCTTGTTTATGGATGTTTTGGAAATACTTAATTTTTTCGGTTTGCAAGGTTGCAATATCATTGTTTATTTTAATCAATTCGTAAGGAATAACGGTGTCTAAGCCTTTTGGTAAGACCGCACCTGTCATCGTTTCTATACAATTTTCAGTATTTTTTATACTTAATTGTGGCGAACCAGCAGCTTGAATTCCTTCAATTTTAAATTGAGTTTTTCCTTTTTCAAACTCCGAATATTTTATGGCAATCCCATCCATACTTACTCTGTTAAATGGTGGGAAATCTCTGTCTGCAACAATATTTTCTTTTAAAACACGATGTAAGGCATCTTGAAAATTCACTTGTTCTGTTCCGAAATTTTCGGTTTGGTTTAGAATTATTTCACAGGCTTTTTTAACAGAAGTTAGGTTGTTTGCAGTATCACAAATTTGCATAAAATAGGAGTTTAAAAATTTTCAAAATAGTTAATAATTGCTTGTTTTAAGAGTACAGTTTGTTCTCCTGCTTTTAGGCTTGGTAGTTCTTCGTTAAGGTTGTAGTGAGGCCAACCATCTTCATCAAAATATTCAAATTCGTAGTATCCGTATGGTTCTAATAATTTACAAACGGCAATATGCATTAAGTTTATTTTTTCGTCTTTTTTGAATTTTCGGTATCCTTGACCGAGTTCTTGTACGCCAATTAAATAGACAATTGCATCAACTTCAAGCGTTTCGCCATCGCCAAAGCGGTCGGAAATTTTTTGTTGTATTTCTTGCCATTTTTCTTTTAGAGTTTCTTCTTTTGTCATTATTTGTATGTTACGTCGTTTAATAGTAATCCAGATGCAGGAGCAACGAATGGTAAGGGTTTTTCAATACTGTGTTCAACAAGAGATTTTTGTATAAAATCTATATTAATTTCGCCTTTTCCTAATCTAAATAGTGTTCCCATAATTAAACGGACTTGGTTTCGTAAAAATCCTTTACTTTTTATGCGATAAACATACGATTTTTTAGGAAAAAAATTAGCAGAATAGATATCATTTTCAACAATTTCACTAACTAGTATTTCTCGGTTATAATTTGCAAACTCGCTTGGTTTGGTGCAATAATGTTTAAACCAGTGTTTTCCTTGAAATAATTTTGCTCCTTTTTGCATTAATTCTAAATCTAAATCCTCGTAAAAACAAGTAATTATCGGAGCCGCAAACGGATGAAATTTACTTCCGTAAGAAAAAAAATATAAGTATTCTTTTACTTTTGAATCGTTTATTACGTTAAATTTTTCATCAACTTCTTTAATAGATAAGGCTTTAATGTCGTTTGGTAAATTATGGTTAAAGTCTAACATAAATTGGTTAAAATCGGTAATTTCGTCGTATAAAAATAATTCCATCGGAAAAACATTTGCCGATACTCTCGCATCGGTTCTACCAGCACCAAGTACTTTGGCTTTGTTTTTTCCAAGCACAAATTTTAGTGTTTTTTCAATTAAACCTTGTACGGTTTTTACATCAGGTTGTTTTTGAAAACCGTGAAAACGGAATCCTAAAAATTGCATATTTATTAAATAGTAATATCGTTTTAGTTGAGACATTTTAGTTAGAATAAATTAATCAAAAAATTTCTGAAACCACAATTCGGTAGATACTAGTTGCCAAATTTTATTGGTGTCTTGTTTGTTTAGAATGCGATCAATTTCCAAATTATTGAAAACATTTCGGCTAACTAACGAGTGTATTGTATCCATTACAAATTCTTTTAGTTCGGTTTGCATCCAATTTTTTAGAGGTAGATTTAAGCCTTTTTTTTGCATGTTTATGCAGCTAGGAGCAATGTGTTTTTTTGCAACTTCTTTAAAAATAAATTTTTGTACACCATTTTTAATTTTGTATTTTGTAGGAATTGTATAAGCCATTTCTATAAAATTGTGGTCTAACATCGGAATCCTACCTTCTACAGAAAAGTGCATAGTAGATAAATCAATGGCTCTTAATTGGTGATTGCTTATATAAGATTTTAAATTATAATAACTTATCGCCTCAAAATCATCGGTAAATTTTTGATTTTTATAATAGGTTTTTGTTATGGTATCTGTTGTGTTGAAAGTTTCGGATAGAAATAAATTTTCTAATTCTGAATCGTTATATAAAGTATAATAATGTGCGTAAAATTGTCCGATATTTTTATATTTTGCCAGTTGTTTTAATTTGTTAATTTTCGGATGTATATTCGGAATTAATCTAGCAAGAGGATTTGTTTTTTGTAGTATTTGCCATGCTCTAATTTTTTTAAAAACATCGTAACCTCCAAATAATTCGTCTGCTCCGAGTCCGCTTAAAACTACTTTTAAATGGTTTTCCGAAGCCATTTTTCCTAGCATATAATTTGCCGATAATCCACGATATGGCTCGTCGTAAACAGTAGTGATATTTTTTATATTTTGCAACACTTCCTCTAAACCAATATTCTGAATACTATGCTGTATGTTGTGTAATTTTGCGGTGTCTTTTGCTTGATTTACTTCGTTAAATGCTGCATATTCTTTAAAACCAAGAGTAAGTGCTTTACTATTTGGGTTTATTTTAGATGCAATAACAGAGATGCTAGTAGAATCCACACCACCACTCATAAAAGAGCCAACTTCTACATCGGCAATTAAGCGATATTTTACGGCGTTATAAAGCGCTTCTTCGACACGGTTTATGCTATCTTTTAAGCTAAGCGATGTATCTTGTGTATTGGTTGGTATTTGCCAATATTGTTGTTTTACAATGCTATTATTATTCAAATTTATTTTAAGATAATGAGCAGGTTCTAAAGCTACAATCCCTTGAAAACTAGTAATTGGTCTTTGTGCTATGGAAAATTTAAAATTCTGCCATAAGCCTTCGTAATTTATTTTTGCTTTGTATATTTTGGAATCTACAATTGCTTTTATGGTACTTGAAAAAATAAATTGTTCGCTATTTTTATAAAAATATAAGGGTTTAATTCCCATTCTATCTCTAGCGATAAAGACTTCATTTTTAGCTATATCGTAAATGGCAAAAGCAAACATTCCGTTAAATTTTTCTAATGCTTTTGTTTGCCATTGTTTGTAAGCGTTTAAAATAACTTCAGTGTCTGAATTAGAAAAAAAAGAATGTCCTAAGCCAATTAATTCTCGTTTTATTTCTTTGTAATTATATATTTCGCCATTAAAAACAATGTGGTATTTTTTAGAAATATCACTCATTGGTTGATGGCTATTTTGCGATAAATCAATTATTTTTAATTGTCTAAAAGCAAAGCCTAATTTGTATTTTTGGCTAAAGCTCGTTTCAATATGCTTGGTGTTTTTGATAACGGAATCGTTTCCGTAAAGGGAAATAACATCTTTATTGAATAACATATAGCCTTCATCATCAGGACCTCGGTGAAACATACTAGTTGCCATATTTTGCAAAGCATTGCTAATAGGTGTATTTTTGGTAAAATTTAGTATGCCAGAAATTCCGCACATAATGGTTATCGGTTTTGTGCAAATATAGTGAGCAATATTTTAATCTTTAATTATTTGTTTCTTTTTTACTAGATAAAAAGTAGTATTGCTTATATTTGTTTTTTAATTTAGAACATTTGAATAGTATTAAAAAACTGCTTAACGGATTTTTTCAACGTTCAGGAAGTATTATTTTTGTAGCAATAGTTATTGCACGAATTAGTAATTTTTTGGCATACTTAATTGCACTGCATTTTATAGTAAAAGAGGAATTAGGTGTGGTAATTTATACCTTTAGTTTTGTTTCTTTTTTAATACCTATGGCAGGATTAGGAGTGCAACAAAGTTTAGTTAGATATGGTGCTTTACTCAAACAAAAAGCACAAGTTGAAGGACTTTTTATGTATGTTCTAAAAAAAGGATTTTGGATAACGATTATTTTGGTTAGCCTACTTTTATTTTTAAGCAATTATTATCCATTTAAATACGAAAAAAGTTCTTTTTATTTTAAAATACTTGTTTTTAGTGTTTTATTTCATTTTTTACTAGCTTTGATTAAAATTTATTTGCGATTGCATTACAAAAATAAAATGTATGCGTATTTAGAAATTACCTATTCGCTTTTATTTGTTAGTCTTGTAAGCATATTGAGTTATTTTTATAGTGAAATAGGATATATTATTGCAATTATCGCAACTCCTTTACTAACGTTTTTAATTTTTATATTTAAAATTAAAGTTAATTTTACTAAAAAAGAGCGTTTCAATTTTATAAATTTTGAATTTTGGAAGTATGGTTTTTTTGCAGGATTAGCAAATGTTGTTCCGTTATTTTTATTTGAAATTGATACTATATTAATAGGTAATTTACTTGAAAATCCGATAGAAAATACGTATTATAAGTATATAACGTTAATTCCGTTTAGTTTGTTGTTCTTGCCAAAAGTTTTAATGACAGCAGATTTTGTGTATTTTACCGAACGTATTTCCGATAGAAAATACATACTAAATTATATAAAAAGTTATATTTTAATTTTTAGTGGTGTTAGTTTTTTATTGTTAATTGGTGCTTACTTTTTGGGTAAAATAGGATTGCTATTTTTGTTTGGTAAAGAGTATGGAAATTTTACCGATACCTTTTTGATTTTAATGCTAGGAATTTCAGGAATTTTAATTTTGCGAACTTTGTTTGGTAATTTATTATCCTCAATTGGTAAGGCAAGTGCTAACTTTTATATTGGTTTGTTGGCTTTGTTGGTGAATTTTGTTTCTAATTATTATTTCATTCCTAAATATGGTATTAAAGGAGCAGCAATTACTTCGGCAATAATTATGTGGTTTACTAGTATTTTAAGTTTGCTTATTTTCTTTTATTATTATAGTAAAACAAAAACAGATTTATAGTTTGTTTTTGATTGCCTTATAAAGGGAAACATATTTTAAACCAACCGCTTTATAATTATACATAGCAATAGCAGTATCTGAAATGTTTTGATTGTTGTATAATTTGTAGTTTTTAAGCATTTTAAGTAGGTTGTTAAATAACATATTTTCATCACTAACGCTAACTAATAAGCCATTATCTTTATTTATTATTTCAGGAATAATGCCAACTTTAGTAGCAATTACAGGTGTACCACAACATAAGGATTCAGCAACTACTAGCGAAAAAGTTTCAAAATTGCTAAACAAAACAAACACATCGTTATTTTGCATAGCAGTAGCAACATCAAGTGCTGTTTTATTTGGTACAAATTGTATGGTATCTTTTGGTAAGCCAATATCTGAAGCATATTTTTTTGCCTCTTGCATGTTTGCACTAGACATAAAAGTCAAAATAAAATTGGTATTTTTATCGGCAAGATGTTTAAAAGCACGTAAGATACCTTTATAATTTTTATGCGAGTTGTTTAATGTCGAAACATGTAAAAACCGAACTTTATTAGAAACCGATTTTGGTTTAAATGTAAAAATACTAGTATCAATTACATTCGGAATTACATGATAATTACCAATAATACCAAAATCTTGCATGGCATTTTGTAGCTGTGTTGAAACAGGACACAAAGCACTTGCTTTATTGGCAATACGTGTAATTATTTTTTTTTGAATAAACGAAAAGTTAGTAGTGTCCTCTTTTAAAAAAGCAGTATTATGTTCGGTTAGTATAAACGGAATACCGTATTTTTTTTTAAGATATAAAGCAAAAAAACCAGCAGGAAAAATAACGTTTAAATGTACAATATCTACGTTGTTTTTTAGTTGTTCAAAACCCAATTTAAACGCTTTATGTTGGCGTTTTTTCTTTTTTAAGACATTAAATTTATTTGGTTTTTTGTAATAAATGGTTATCTCTAAAATATTGTTATTTAATGTTTTATCAACAATAAAGATGTCTTTTTGTTCAGAAACTCCTTGTACTTGTAAACAGGTAACGGTACAAAATTTTGAAACCGATTTTGCGTGTTCTCGTATAAATTTTCCGTTGTGTTTTTTTATCTTGTTTGGATACCAAGAATTTAGAAAAAGTACATTTGTTTTTTTCATTGCGATAAAGGTAATGAATTAAAATTAAGTAAACACAAAATCGCCTTCACCATCTTGAAAAGTAAATTTTTCAGGTAATAAAGCTGCTAATTTTTTTGACACTACAAAATCCTTTTGTATCACTTTTTTGTACCAAAACGGATTTTCATTTTGCTCGATTGCAGTCTGTAATTTTGGATTAATTACAAAAAACGAAGTTGCTTTTTCTTGCAATAAAAACTGGTATAAAAAGGCGAGAACAACCGATTCTTTTCCGTTTAAAAAATAAGCGTAAGGCACTTTTACCAAACCATTATTGTTGGTTAAAAAAAGCACAGCAACCAAGGTTTTATCACTGTAAATTTTATACACATAATTTTTAAAAACTGCCGAAACATCGCTAAAATAGTAAAACTGATTCGGTTTTTTATGGCTTTTACTACAAATCCACGGTTGCTTAAGAATCCAATTTAGCTCTTTTTTTGAGCGTTTAAAAAGTTCGTTTTTATTATTTTGAAGGATAAATTTTTCGCTTTCCTCATCAATTTTATCAATTTTATTTGCTGTAAAAAGTATATTTTTTGGTCTTAAAAACGATTTATTTTTCAAAGAAAAACCTTTATTGAAAATAAAATCGACAAATTGTAAAACGGGTTTTATATAGTTGAAATTTTTATTTCTGTTAATAAGAATTTCAGTAGTCTTTAATCGTAAAAAATATTTATAACCAGTTAATTTTTTAACTTTTTTAAATCGGTTTAATCGAAATATAATTTGTTCCGTTTTATCGGTTAAATCTCTAAACATTACTAAGTTATTCCAGTTTTTTAAAAAAGTTAAAAATAAAGGTATAGCAACTTGTTTTCCGTTGTTAGGATCAATCCACCAACACGAATTCCAAGTTAATTTTGCCGATATATTTGATATTTTTTCAGGCAATGCACCTATAAAACCAATAATTTCATTATCGTTGTTTATGGCAATAAATAAAGCAATTGCATCTTTATCTGCACGAGGATTTGCAAATTGTGATAAGGCACGTTGTTTAGTTATTGGTATATTTTTACTGTGTAAATATAATTCGGAATTTAAAAATTCTTTTAAATCGGCTATTTTAATTTCCTTAAATTGCATTTGGCAAAATTACGGAATATTGCTGTGTTTAGTTAGATGTTACTATCTTTTTTATTAAAGCCATAAATTCGTAAAATTTTTCGTAGTAAAACCTTTTCGAATTTATGGTAATAAGAGTGTTTGTAATATCCCGATAGTGTTGTGAATTGTCTAAATTTAGGGTTATTATTATTTTTTAATTATTTTCTTTGAAATTACTTTACCATTATCTAATGTTAATTTTACTATTA